>CAKTFL010000148.1 GCA_934555855.1 uncultured Sphingomonas sp.
TCGTGCCCTGCTTCAAATCGGGACGTGTTATATGAAAAAGGTGAGCGTGATGGATTTGGCACAATTGCGACCGCTCGGCAGCCGGGCGCAAATTCAACCTCATGTTCAACCGTCTGCCTCCTGCCGCCGCCCGCAACACGCGACCTACGTCCCTAGCCCTTTAGAGACTCCAAACAATCCGACAAACTATCTGAAAACGGGACAGCATCCGTCCGGCCCCAGAAGGCAACGGCTTGTCTGATGGTCATGTCTGCGGGTAAGCGGCGCGTGCAAGAGCGGGGATGCGGCTGGATCGGCCGGCTGGGGGTCGGAAGGGTGCAGCAGCCATGACGCGGGAAGCGGCACCCGACATCAAGCGCCGGACGGCTGTTTCCGTGCTGTGGAGTCTGGCTGGTCGGGGTTCCACCACCTTGACCTCGTTCGCCATTTTTCTCCTGCTCGCGCGGCTGCTTACTCCATCGGAGTTCGGCCTGTTCGCGCTGGCGGCAGTGTTTGTCGACGTGACGCGGATCATCGCGATGAGCGGCTGGACCGACGCGGTCGTGCGGGCGTCCGAGCTCGACGAGGAAACGCTGGACACCGCCTTCTGGTCGAATCTCGGTTTCGGTGTGCTGGTCGCGGTAATCGCGGCGCTGGTGGCTATTCCTTATGCCCGGATCACTGGTCAACCGATGGTGGCCCAGCTGCTCTGGTGGCTGGCGCCGTTGGTGCCCTTGTCGTGCCTGGGCAGCATCCACATGGGCCAGGTCCTTCATGGCTTCGGCTATCGGTCGATGGCGATGCGGATGTTCGTCGCCAACGTGCTCGCCGGGGGCGCGGCTGTGGCTGCGGCCTGGGCGGGCTGGGGCGTGTGGAGCCTGATCGTTCAGGCGGTGGTGGCCGACGTGGCGAACGTCGTCACCGCATGGTTCGCCTGTCCCTGGATGCCGGGACGGAAATTTTCCATCGCGCGGTTCCGGTCGCTGGTGGGCTTCACGTCGTCGATGATGGTGACGCAGCTGCTCTGGCTGCTGCTCGCCCGAACGCCGGACCTGTTCATCGCCCGCAGCCTCGGCCCGGCGGCGCTGGGTGCATATCGGATCGGATTCCGCATGTTCGAGATGATCGGTCAGCTAGTACTCCAGCCGGTCGCGAGCGTGGGCATCACGACCTTCTCCAGGCTTCGCGCCGATCCGGCCGGCGTGGAAAGGGCCTATCTGCGTATCGTGGGATTGCTCGCCTTCGTGATCTTTCCCGTGATGGGCGGCTTCGGCGCGGTCGCGCCCGAGGCGATCCCGCTGCTGTTCGGCGCCAAATGGACATCAAGCATCGGCGTCGCGCAGATCTTGATGGGGCTGATGATTCCGTATCTCCTCAGCTTCTTCGACGGCCCGATTTTCGGTGCGGCTGGCAGGGCGAGTTCGCTGACGAAGATCGCGGCGTTGCAGCTCTGCCTGACCCTGCTGCTGTCCTGGATCAGCGCGCCGTGGGGGCTGCTGGTCGTCGCCGGTGCTTATGTGCTGCGATCGTTCATGACGCTGCCGTTTCAGCAATATCTGATCTGGCGCGATACAGGCATCCGTGCCGGCCGCATCTGGGCCGCGATCGTGCGACCACTGCTGGCGAGCCTTGGCATGGTGATCGCAGTCACGATAATGCGGCCCGTGTTGGCGCCGCATGTCGGATCCCAGCTCGCGCTGCTCGTGCTCCTGGTCGCGACCGGGGCGCTGGCCTATTCCGCGCTGCTCCTCCTGATCGCGCGGGAGGCTATCCTGAGCCAGCTTACGTTCGTGCGCCCGTTGTTGCGGCGTGCGGAGGCGGTCGCATGAGCCGCTTTCCGCCCGGAACGACGACCCACGGCCACGCCGCTGCACTGCTGGCGTTCGAAGCGGCGGCCGTGGATGCGTCGCTGGTGACGTTCGATCTGTTCGACACGCTGCTGCTCCGCACGGTACGGCGGCCCACCGACCTGTTCGGCGTCATGGCGGCCAGTCTCCGCCCCGTCGCGGCGGACGTGGCGGACGGGTTCGCGGCCGCCCGCGTGGCTGCGGAAGTGAAGGCCCGAAAGGTCGCGGCGCAACAGGGGCGTCACGACGTGACGTTGGCCGGGATCTACGACCACCTCTCACCGGACCTGATCGCGGCCGCCCGGGCAGCCGGCCTGACCACGGAAGATCTGCTCGGGCGCGAAATCGCGCTGGAGGTCGATTGCGCCGTTCCTGATGACGAGGTGGTGGCGAGCTTTCGCCGCATCACCGCGACCGGCACGCGCGTGGCGATTGTGTCGGACATGTATCTTCCGATGGCGGCGCTGGAGGGGCTGCTCGCCCGCATCGGTGTCGGCGGCTACCACGCCATCCACCTTTCGTGCGAGGCAGGCGGGAGCAAGGCCGAGGGAACGATCTGGGCAAAGATAAGGGAAGAGCACAAGCTCGCGCCCGAGGCCCTTATTGTGCATCTGGGCGACCATCCTGATGCGGACGGCTCGGTGGCGAGGGCGCACGGCATTCACGCGGTCACGCTTGCCGCCCCGCACGAGCGGCTGTGCGAGACACGGCTCGGCGGCGGTGACCACTGGTTCCTGGGTGCGTGCGAGGCCCTGGCCACCCGCGCGCTTCGCCGTCACGCCGGCAACAGCGCCATTGATCCCTACTGGCTGAAGCTGGCCTATCTAGTCGTGTTGCCGGTGGCGCTTGGCATGTGCGGCTATATAAACGACCTTTCGCAAGAGCTGGAAGTCGATAGCCTGTTCTTCCTGGCGCGCGACGGCCTGATCTTCCGGCGCGTGTTCGAGTCGGCATTCCGCCGTCCCGATACGCCTGAAACAGGCTATGTTTGGGCATCGCGGCGGTGCCTCAACATGGCGAACATTTCGACCCTCGACGCCAGCGCTCTGGCGTTCCTGACATCGGGTGCAGCCCGGCTCAGCCCGGTCGATTACCTTCGGCGGATTGCCATCGATCCCGAGCAGCCCCTGGTGGCGCAGGCGTTGGCTGAGCGATTCACCGACCCGGCGCGGGTGGTAAGGGCCGACGAGATGGAGGCGGTGCGCGACCTGATGCGCGCCATCGAGCCGCTTGTTCTCGACCGCGCGGCACAGGAACGCGAACCGCTGCTGGCGCACCTGGAAGAGCTCGGCCTGTTCCGCGGACGGTCGCTGGTGGTGGACCTGGGCTGGCATGGCAGCCTGCAACGCTCCCTTATGCGCCTGGGGCACATGGTGACGGGCCAGCATGTCGACACGCATGGCGCGTATCTCGGCACGATGGGGGATACGCCCACCGAACTGGACGGCCATCCCCTGCACCTGCACGGTTGGCTGTTCGAGCAGGGCGAACCGGAAGCTGTGATGGCTGTCACGCTGTGGGAGTCGGTGGAGGTTATCGAACTGCTGTTCTCCGCCCCACGTTTCGGTGTTCGTTACCTGACCTGGGCCGAAGGCGAGATTAGGGTGGTTCGGTCGGCCGATCCTGCCGAGCTGCACCGGATTGCGATCGCCCGCATCTTCCATGACGAGGTGGAGGAGGCTGCGCGGCTGCTCGCGCCGCTGGTGCCGCTCGTCACGCCTGGCGAATGGCGAGCCCTGGCGATCCGGCAGTTCAGGACTCTCTTGCAGCATCCCGACGCGGAAGACATCGCTCACTTCCGGGCGATCAGACATGCCGAGGGATTCGGCGATGCGAAATATGCGCCGATCATTCCACCGGCGCCGCGCGCCAACAGGGCCAAGGCGCTTGTCAAAGCCTATGATGCGGCATTCTGGCGGCGCGCCTTTCGCGACGGCCTGTCCGCCCCGCAACGCGCGGCATTGTCGGCGGCGCTGAAGCTGCGCTCCGTGACCGACAGGCTTGAGGCTGCTGCACGAGGGCGGGCGTGACTGTTCGTCAAGCTTTCTGTGGCATGGCCCGGCGCATCGTATTGATAGAAAGTGAGGGCCGGCAGTGCTGATCAGCCTTGTCATGTGTACGCGTGATCGCGCCGGCCAGCTTGGCCGCGTTCTCGAATCGGCCGCGGCGATGGACATCCCGCCCGGTCTGGAATGGGAAATGGTGCTGGTCGACAACGGCAGCAGCGACAACACGCGCGAGGTCGCGTTGAGCTTCGCGGACCGGCTGCCGATCCGCTATGTGTGCGAGCCGAAGGCGGGGTTGTCGAACGCCCGCAACCATGGCGTTGCCGAGGCTCGCGGCAAATACATCTGCTGGACCGATGACGACGTCGTGATCGACCGGGGCTGGCTTGCCGCCTACGCCGCCGCGTTTGCGCGCCATCCGGAGGCGGCCTTTTTCGGAGGCCGCGTCGAGCCGGTGCTGGAGGGAACGCCGCCTGACTGGTTCACGGAAAATCGGGAGTTGCTCGGCGGCCTGCTCGCGGAGCGGGATCTCGGGCCGGAGCCGATCGCCTTGACGCCCCATGGCAATCTGATGCCTTACGGCGCAAATTATGCCGTTCTCACCAGCGTGCAAAAGCAGTTGCCCTATGACCCCGAACTGGGGGTCAGCCCGCGGCACAAGCGGCTGGGCGAGGAGACCGGCGTCCTGATCGCGATGGTGCGGCTGGGGCTTACCGGGTTCTGGGTTCCTGACTCCAGGGTTCGACACATGGTTCCCCATGCACGTCAAACGCTGGATTACGTCCGCATCTATAAGATCTCCGAAGGGGAAACCTGGGCTTATACGGGAGCGCTGGGCGACGTGTACGGGCAGCCGCAGGCAGGGAAGGGAAAGCACCTTTTCGGTGCGCCGGTGTGGCTGATGCGCCATTCCGTCAAACATCGGCTGCAATGCGCGCTGGCGCGGCTCAGGGGGGCACCCAGCCGGGATTGGCTGACCCACTGGTGCTGGTACGCCTTTTATTTGGGAGCGGCGCGTTTTTGGCGGGAACGCCGCAGGAGCGGTCAGGAGCTGGAGGCGTAAGCGTGGACATCGGCGTCGTTATTCCTTTTTTTCAGCGATCGGCTGAGGTGCTTCAGCGCAGCCTGAGGTCCATTGCGGCGCAGCGATTGCCGGACGGCGTCCGGGTGCGGGTCGTGCTGGTGGACGATGAATCTCCATTGCCGGCGGATCAGGCGCTGGGCGATTTCATCCTGCCTTCGCCCCACACGCTGGACGTGCTGCGTCAGCCCAATGGTGGCCCGGGAGCCGCACGAAACACGGGGCTCGACCACCTCAGTGCTGATCCACCCGAGCTGGTCGCCTTTCTCGATTCCGACGACGAGTGGCGGCCAGATCATCTCGCCCATGCGGTCGCGGACCTCGGCCAGGATGCCGACTTCTTCTTTTGTGACCATGATCGCTGGTACGACGAGAAAAGCTGGTTTTCTGCATCGGAGCAGTTTCAGTCATGGTTGACTGGGAAAGAAGAAGCACCTTTTCGCCAGATTACGGGAACCGCCGACAAATTTGAGATGCTGAAAGGCAGGGCGCGATTTGCCTTTGTCATGGATTATCTCGCGCAGACGTCCACCGTGGTATATCGCTTCTCTCGAATTCCAGATCTACGCTTCGATCCGCAGCTTCGTCATGCCGGCGAGGACAACATGTTCTGGCTGGAACTCGCCGGCGCGGCTAGGCTGACGCGCTTCACCATGGCACGGGATGTCGTTTGCGGAGAAGGGGTGAACATGTTCTTCTCTTCTTCGGACTGGACGCATCCAGATGCCGTTCGCCGTCTCGGGTACAGCCTGCTGTTCTATCTTCGGGCGGAGCGGCGGTTCCGGGAAGACTCGGTTGCGATGGTTGCGATCAAGCGCCGCGCATGGACTTACCAGAAAATGGTCGTGAGGGTATGGGCCGCGCGTCTGGTCAAGAATCGCCGCCTGAACGCGTCGATCATGCGAACGCTGATGGCCGAACGGCCGGCGCTTGCGGCCACGCTGCCGCTGGCACTGGCCGCAGCCGTCGTGAAGCCCAAATTTTAAGCACGCCGCGAGGCGTGCAGTAGCGGAAATACCCGATAGCCATGAGCAAAGAGCAATCCCTCCCGTCCCATCTC
>CAKTFL010000149.1 GCA_934555855.1 uncultured Sphingomonas sp.
AGTTCGCCGATGGCACCAAGATGACCTTTGCCGGCCTCGGCAATCCGCAGGACCGCGCCAACGTGATCGCCTATCTGAACCAGCAGGGCTCCAACCTGCCCCTGCCGGCGGCTTCCGCCACGGCGGATGGCGGCAACGCGCCTGAAGGCGCCACCAGCGCGGCACCCGGAGCCGCCAACGCGATCGACGCGGTGGCGACGGACGTGAAGGGCGATACCGCGGACATCGCCAACACCGGCACGCCCGCATCGGGCGCCCCGTCGATCGACCCGAACGCCGCCAAGCAGGCTAGCAAGCTGGACAAGTAAGCGCGGGGCGAATCCTAACCCGACCACCACCCCGGCAAAGGCCGCGGCCTCGTATCGGACCGTTCGTGACCGGAGGCTGGCCTTCTTTCGTCGTATCGGGACAGGCCCGGCGTGACAGGAAGGCGTTTCGCAAAGGCCTCGCCCCAGCCGGGATGGCGGAAGATGGGTGTCCCCATGCTCCCGCCTGTCGCATCAGGCACCGCCAGTGTCAGGCCGGCGGCGTCGGATCCTTGCTCTCGCGCTCCTTGTAGAAACGCTGGACGGCCGCCCAGGCCTCGTCCGCGGTTTCGACATAGGTGAAGATGCCGAGATCGCGTTCGGACACCACGCCTTCCTCGACCAGCGCCTCGAAATTGATGACGCGGCTCCAGAACTCGCGTCCGACCAGCAGTACCGGGATGGGCGCGACCTTGCCCGTCTGGATCAGCGTCAGCAGCTCGAACAGCTCGTCGAACGTGCCGAAACCGCCGGGAAACGCCGCCAGCGCGCGTGCGTGAAGCAGGAAATGCATCTTCCTGAGTGCGAAATAGTGGAACTGGAAGCTGAGCGAGGGCGTGACGTAGGGATTGGGCGCCTGTTCGTGCGGCAGGACGATGTTGAGGCCGATCGATTCCTGCCCGGCGTCATGAGCGCCGCGATTGGCCGCCTCCATGATCGACGGGCCGCCGCCGGAGCAGACGACGAACTGCCGCATCCCGTTCTCGTCGCGCGGCAGCTGCGACACCTTGCCCGCCAGCTCGCGCGCCACGTCGTAGTAGCGGCTCTTGTCGACCAGCTTCTGCGCGATCGCGCGCGCCTTGTCGTCGGTCGCCATTTCCAGCAGCGCATGAGCCTTTTCGGGCTCCGGGATGCGCGCCGACCCGTAGAAGACGAAGGTGGAGGCGATATGCGCCTCGTCCAGCAGCAGCTGCGGCTTCAGCAGCTCCAGCTGGAACCGCACCGGACGCAGGTCCTCGCGCAGCAGGAAATCCATGTCCTGGAAGGCGAGACGATAGGCGGGGTTCTCGGTCTGGGGCGTCGAGACGGCGGTCTTCGCGGCCTCCGCATCCTGGCTGGCGCGGGGGAAAACGCGTGACGGAACTCGGGTATCGGTCATCCGAGGGCGTTACGCCCCTATGCCGAGGCGTGTCTAGCGGCAGAAATGCGCGCTATCGTCCTCAAGGTGCAGGTGATTGCGGTGCGCCGCGTTGTAATCGGGGCTCAACACCGTGCCGTATCGCTTGCACGCGGAGCGGCGGATCGCCTGCAGGAAATCGTGCGTGGCCGGATCGGCACGGGTCCAGTCGTTCAGGATCGTGATCCGGCGGCCGTCCTTCAGCACGAAGCCGGCGATATCCACCGCATTGGCGATGGCATGGCCCGAGCGCCGGTTGCCGTTGGCCGTGCCGACGACGTTGCGGCAGGCATAGGTGCCGTAGGTGTCGACCCGCGCCAGCTCCGATCCCATGATCTGGTACGCGGCGGGCACGACGGCGTTGCGGACCCAGGCGCTGAACGCCCGCGCATTGCCGCAACGCATCGCCGTCAGGTTGTTCACCGGCACACCGATGTCGAGCAGCTGCACCGTGCCGTACAGTCCGCAGCCGGGGCCGGTGGTCTTGTCGGGCAGCCGGCGGAACGACACGCCCTCACGCGACAGGTCGGCCAGGCACTGCGTCGTCTCCCGCGCGGACGGGTGTTCCTGCGCGGCAGGACCGCCGGGCCGCTCCGTGCGGCCGCAGGCGGCGAGGAGCAGCAGCAACGCCAACCCCCATGTCCGTTCGTGCTGAGCCTGTCGAAGCACTGACTTTCCCTTCATCACCGCCCGTAAAGAGGAAAACGGCACTTCGACAAGCGCGGCGCGAGCGGGGGAGCGTCGCCTGGCTCGATTTCGCGAGCCTCCGTCCGCAACAAAATAACGAGACTTGTCGCATCTTCCTCACATGTGTAGTGCCGCCGACGGGCCACGCGGTCCCAACGCCGCGCGTGCTCTCTGTGAGGAGAGTCAGTAAATGACTGATACTGCTGTTACCGACGCCACCGTTGCGTCCGCCAAGCCCGCTACCAAGCCGGCGCGCCCCCATTTTTCGTCGGGTCCCTGCGCGAAGCCTCCGGGCTGGAGCGCCGCCACGCTCGCCACGACATCGCTCGGCCGCTCGCATCGGTCGAAGCTCGGCAAGCAGCGTCTGCAACATTGCATCGACCTGATGCGCGAGCTGCTTCAGCTGCCGGATACGCATCGCATCGGCATCGTTCCCGGCTCCGACACCGGCGCGTTCGAGATGGCGATGTGGACCATGCTCGGTGCCCGCCCCGTCACCGCGCTCGCCTGGGAAAGCTTCGGCGAGGGCTGGGTCACCGATGCGGTGAAGCAGCTAAAGATCGATCCCACCGTGATCCGCGCCGACTACGGCCAATTGCCGGACCTCGATCAGATCGACTGGTCGAACGACGTGCTGTTCACCTGGAACGGCACCACGTCGGGCGTGCGCGTGCCGAACGCGGACTGGATCGCGGCGGATCGCGAGGGGCTGAGCTTTGCCGACGCGACCTCGGGCGTGTTCGCCTATGACATCGACTGGGCGACAATCGACGTCGCCACCTTCTCCTGGCAGAAGGTGATGGGCGGCGAGGGCGCGCATGGCGTGCTGATCCTCGGCCCGCGCGCGGTCGAGCGGCTGGAAAGCTACACCCCCGCCTGGCCGCTGCCCAAGGTGTTCCGCCTGGTGTCCAAGGGCAAGCTGGCCGAGGGCGTGTTCAAGGGCGAGACGATCAACACGCCGTCGATGCTCGCCGTCGAGGATGCGATCTGGACCCTGGAATGGGCGAAGCAGCTCGGCGGTCTCGCCGGCCTGAAGGCGCGCTCCGACGCGAACGCCGCCGCGCTCGACCGGATCGTGGAGGCGCGCAACTGGCTCGGCCACCTCGCCGCCGACCCCGCCACCCGCTCGCGCACCAGCGTCTGCCTGACCGTGGAAGGCGCCGACGAGGCGTTCATCAAGAAGATGGCGGCGCTGCTCGAAAAGGAAGAAGCCGCGTTCGACGTCGCCGGTTACCGCGACGCGCCGGCTGGCCTCAGGATCTGGTGCGGCGCCACGGTCGACACCGCCGATATCGAGGCGCTCGGGCCGTGGCTCGACTGGGCCTATTCGGCCGCCAAGGCGGGCTGACCTTCTCTTCTTCCGTTCGCCCTGAGCTTGTCGAAGGGCTGCACTTCTTTCACCCGTTCCAAGAACAGGCGGGGCTTCGACAGGCTCAGCCCGAACGGGATGGTACAGGACACGACCCATGCCCAAGGTACTGATTTCCGACAAGATGGACCCTAAGGCCGCCCAGATCTTCCGCGAGCGCGGAGTTGAGGTGGACGAGATCACCGGCAAGACGCCTGACGAGCTGAAGGCGATGATCGGCCAGTATGACGGCCTCGCCATCCGCTCCTCGTCCAAGGTCACCAAGGAAATCCTGGAAGCCGCGACCAACCTGAAGGTTGTCGGCCGCGCCGGCATCGGCGTCGACAATGTCGATATTCCCGCCGCCTCGGCCAAGGGCGTGGTGGTGATGAACACCCCGTTCGGCAATTCGATCACCACCGCCGAACACGCCATCGCGCTGATGTTCGCGCTCGCCCGCCAGCTGCCGGAGGCGGATGCGTCGACCCAGGCGGGCAAGTGGGAAAAGAACCGCTTCATGGGTGTCGAGCTGACCGCCAAGACGCTGGGCCTGATCGGCGCCGGCAACATCGGCTCCATCGTCGCCGACCGCGCGCGCGGGCTGAAGATGAAGGTCGTCGCCTTCGACCCGTTCCTGACGCCCGAGCGGGCGATCGAGATCGGCGTGGAAAAGGTCGAGCTGGACGCGCTGCTCCACCGGGCGGACTTCATCACGCTGCACACGCCGCTGACCGACCAGACCCGCAACATCCTGTCGGCGGAGAACCTGGCCAAGACCAAGAAGGGCGTTCGCATCATCAACTGCGCGCGCGGCGGCCTGATCGACGAGGCGGCGCTGAAGGCGGGGCTCGATTCCGGTCATATCGCTGGCGCCGCGCTCGACGTGTTCGTGACCGAGCCGGCCAAGGAATCGCCGCTGTTCAACACGCCGAACTTCATCTCGACGCCGCATCTGGGCGCCTCGACGACGGAAGCGCAGGTCAATGTCGCGATCCAGGTCGCCGAGCAGATGGCCGACTTCCTGGTGTCAGGCGGGGTTACCAATGCGCTCAACATGCCGTCGCTGTCGGCCGAGGAAGCGCCGAAGCTGAAGCCGTACATGGCGCTGGCGGAAAAGCTTGGCACCTTGGTCGGGCAGCTGACCACCGGCGCGATCACCCGCATCTCGATCCATACCGAGGGCGCGGCGGCGGAGCTGAACCCGAAGCCGATCACCTCGGCCGCGCTGGCCGGCTTCCTGCGTAACCAGACCGCGACCGTGAACATGGTCAACGCACCCCTGCTGGCGAAGGATCGCGGCGTCGAGGTGCGCGAGGTGCGGACGGAGCGCGAGGGCGACTATCACACGCTGCTGCGCGTGTCCGTGAAGACGGAGGCCGGCGAGCGGTCGGTGGCGGGCACGCTGTTCGGCGACCAGGCGCCGCGCCTGATCGAGCTGTTCGGGATCAAGGTCGAGGCAGACCTGACCGGCGCGATGCTCTATGTCGTCAATGAGGACGCGCCTGGCTTTATCGGCCGGCTCGGCACGACGCTGGGTGAGGCGGGGGTGAATATCGGCACCTTCCACCTCGGCCGGCGCGAAGCGGGCGGCGAGGCGGTGCTGCTGCTGTCGGTGGACGAGCCGGTGACGGGCGACCTGCTGGCAAAGGTCAAGGCGCTGCCGGGCGTGAAGACCGCGATGGGGCTCAGCTTCTAAGGCTCTTCCGCAGCGTCGGCCTTCCAGCCCGCGTTCGCCCTGAGCAGAGGCTGAGCTTGTCGAAGAGTGGCAGGTCGATCATCCCCCGGATGTTCACCTGCCACCGTCCCGAAAGACATGCGCGTCCAGGCGGAATGTCGGCGTTGCTCGACGCCCCTCGGCGCGGGCGAATGACACTGATCTCACCGCGCTCAAGGCTGTTCCGCGACGGCGAGCTTCCAGCCCCGCCGTTCGCCCTGAGCTTGTCGAAAGGCTGTCCTTCTTCTACCTGCTCCGCGCAGGGAAGAGGGCAGGAGCTTCGACCCGCTCGGCCCGAACGGATGCTGTTTCGATGACCACCCCCGACCTGCTCCGCGTCAAGGCGGAGATGCTGCCGCTGTTCGAGACCAACGTGCAGGTCGGCCATGTCGCCGACCATGCCGCGCTGGACGGCCCTGTTGCCGCTGCCATCGCGGCCCGGCGCGGGGTCGACGGGGGAATCGGCCGGTCGAACGTCGGCGGCTGGCCGACGCCGCGATCCGAGCGGCGCGGCGCCTGTCGCATTTCGACGGCGTCGAGGTCGACTGGTCGGTGCGGATGTGGGCCAATGTCTCGCCGCCCGGCGCACTCAACATGAGCCAT
Source organism: uncultured Sphingomonas sp. (assembly GCA_934555855.1). Next base: position 5,775 of record CAKTFL010000149.1, read on the forward strand.
GCCCATCCCGGCGTCCTGTGGGCGGCGGTCTACTATGTCGACCTCGGCTCCGATCCGGGCGATGCGCCGGGCGGGGAGCTGTATCTTGAGGACCCTCGCTTTCGCCTGCCGCTGATGACCTTTCCCGGC
>CAKTFL010000150.1 GCA_934555855.1 uncultured Sphingomonas sp.
GCCGTGAGCCTTGCCGCAATCGCCCAGCCGGCGATGGCCCAGCAGCAGCAGGCCGGTCAGGAGACCCAGAGCGTTCTGGGCGGCGACACCAGCGCCGCCCCGGCCGGCGACGCCGCGCCAGATGCCCAATCCGCCCCGAACAGCACCGCACCGGATCAGGCTGCTACGGACGACGTGGTCGTCACGGGCTTCCGTCAGTCGCTCCGCACCTCGATCAACGCAAAGCGCAATTCGGACCGCGTGGAAGAAGTGCTAGCGGCCGAGGACCTGGGCAAGCTGCCCGAAGCGTCGATCGCGGAATCGCTCGCCCGCCTCCCCGGCCTCGCCACCAACCGCGACCGCGGCAACGGCACGCAGATCTCCATTCGCGGCATGGGCCCCAACCTCGTCAACACGCTGCTGAACGGCCGCGAGATTGCGTCGGCCGAAGGCAGCCGCAACATTCGCTACGAACAGTTTCCGGCGGAGCTGATTTCGGGCGCCTCGGTCTACAAGACGCCGACGGGTTCGCAGGTCGAAGGCGCGATCGCGGGTCAGGTCGACCTCAGGACCGTGCGCCCCCTCGATTACAATGAAACCAAGATCGCCCTCAACGCTCGCGCGATCTACAGCGATCTCGCCAAGGACGTCGAGGACACCTCGCCCTGGGGTTACATTGCCAGCGCTTCGGTCGTGACGCAGTTGCTCGACAACACGCTGGGCCTCGCGGTCGGTTACTCGGGCCGTCGCCAGTCGGTGGCCACTGTCCGCACCAACATCTTCCGCTACACCAACAGCTTCGCGGACCTCGACGGCAACGGAACGGGCGCTCCCACGCATGCCGGCACGGCGCAGGACGACATCCCCTATGGCTATGAAGCGCTAGCTCGCGGCGGTGACGACATCCGGCACGGCGCCGTGGCGGCCGCGCAGTGGAAGCCGAGCGACAAGTTCGACCTGAACGCGGATTTCCTCTACAGCCACGTGTCGTTCGAAGAGACGCAGCGCGGGTTCCGCGTGGGCAGCCTTGCGTTCGGCAACACCATCACCGGCGTGACTACCCGCAACGGCTACGTCACTGGCGCGTCGATCACCGGCGTGGAAGATTTCGGCCAGACCATCAACGGCGTGAACGAGAACTTCTTCTTCAAGGACGATCTCTACGCCGGCGGCCTGAACATGGGCTGGCGTCCGGTCGATGGCTGGCAGATCACCGGCGACGCCGGCTATTCGACCACCACGCGCAATCAGCAATATCTGACGCTGCAGACCGATCCCTTCGGCGTCCGTCCTACGGCCACGTTCCGGTCCGGCAACGACAGCGTCCCGGCGATGGGGTTCAACACCGACCTGACCGACCCGTCGCTGTTCCGCATCGCCCGCTTCCAGATCCCCAACGGCGCTGCCGCGCGCATCAAGGACGACCTGCTGACGCTGACCGGCGACATCCGGCGCGACATCGGGCAAGGGCCGCTCGCCGCCTTGCGCTTCGGCGTGAGGCATACCGAGCGCAAGAAGACCTACACGGCAATGTCGCAGTTCGGTGACATCGCTGCAGCCAACCGGCAGCCGCTGGACCCGTCGCTGCTGAACCAGCCTTATCAGTTCAAGGGTGAGTTCGCGGGCCTGCCCGCGATCCAGTCCATCGACATCTTCCGTACCGTTGAGCGTCTCTTCGGCCCGATCAACCCGCAGGAAAGCATCTTCGACCGGACCAGCTCGTGGCGGGTCAAGGAAGAAACGTCGGCTCTGTACGGGCAGCTCGATCTTGACGGCAACGTGTTCGGCATGCCTTTCAACGGCAACCTCGGCCTTCGCGTCGTCAGGACCGAGACGGATTCGCGCAGCACGGCTCTCGCTCAGGATCCGAATGCCACGATCGTTACGCCTGTCGTCGTCCGCAACGAGTTCTACGACTGGCTGCCTAGCCTGAACCTGACGTTCAAGCCGACGGACAAGCTTCAGCTTCGCTTCGCTGCCAGCCAGGCCATCGCGCGGCCGCCGCTGGACGACCTGAATGCCGGTTCCGGACTTTTCGATTTCGGGACGCCGACGGCAAACGGTGGCAATCCGTTGCTGGAGCCGTTCAGGGCGAAGCAGCTGGACGCAACGGTCGAATGGTATTTCGACCGCGATAGCGCCCTGACGATTTCCGGGTTCTACAAGAGCTTGGGCACCTACATCACCCGCCAGGTGACCGAGCGTACGCTGCCCGATGCGAACGGGAACCCACGGGTGGTTGCCTTCACTCAGCCGGTCAACGGCAACGGTGGCAACATCAAGGGCTTCGAGATCGGGCTGCAAAAGGCGTTCACCTTCCTGCCGGCACCGTTCGACGGTTTCGGCGTCTACATGAACTACAGCTACACCGACAGCAACATCAGCGTGACCGAGGCGGACAATGCTCTCGGCGCGACGCCGCTGCCCGGCCTGTCGAAGCATGTCGGCAACGCGTCGCTCTACTACAGCAAGTCGGGGTTCGAGGCGCGCGTCGCGTTCCGGTATCGCTCGGCCTATGTCACCGAGTTGGGCGACACCGACCGTATCCTGTTCAACGCGCCCGAAAGCGTGCTGGACTTCCAGACCAGCTACGAGTTCCCGAAGAACTCGCGGCTCAGCGGCCTGAAGCTGCTCGCACAGGCGAACAACCTGACCGACGAGCCGTTCGAGACCTATTACGGGGATCGCAACCTGCAGGGGCGCTTCGAGAAGTTCGGGCGGCGTTACCTGTTCGGCGTGGGGTATAATTTCTGATGCAGCATACCAGCCGGCGAGCCCTTCTCGCCCGTGCCGCCCTTCTCGTCACGGCGTTGCCGGTCGCATTCGCGGCTGGCGGCGCGGCCGGGCAGACGAAGGCGCCGTCCGACTTCACCTACGGCGCCGATATCAGCTCGGTGACCGAGCAGGAGGCAAAGGGCCTCACCTTCCGCGACGCGGCGGGCAAGCCGGCGGATCTGTACGACCTGGTACGCGAACGCGGCATCGACTCCGCGCGCCTGCGGGTATGGGTCGATCCCAAGGATGGCTGGAGCGGGCGCGAGGACGTACTCGCCAAGGCGAAGCGCGCGCGCGATCATGGCCTGCGGATCATGATCGACTTCCACTACAGCGATAACTGGGCGGACCCGGGCAAGCAGTTCAAGCCCGCCGCCTGGAACGCCTACAGCGTCGATCAGCTGGCGAATGCCGTGCGCGATCATACCCGCGATACGCTTGCCTATCTGAAGGCGAACGGCATCGACGTCGCCTGGGTGCAGGTCGGCAACGAGATCACCAACGGCCTGCTCTGGCCCGAGGGCAAGACCGACCAGTTCGCGAACCTCGCCCGCTTCACCAATGCCGGTTACGACGCGGTCAAGGCGGTCTATCCGGGCGCCGAGGTCATCATCCATATCGACAATGGCTGGGACACGGCAAAGGCGCGCTGGTGGTTCGACCAGTTCGCGAAGAACGGCGGCAAGGTCGACGTGATCGGCCTGTCCTATTACCCGGAGTTCACGCCGTCGAAGACATGGCGGACGGAATCGCCTAAGGTCAGCGAGACCATGAAGGATCTGACCACCCGCTTCCGCAAGCCGGTGATGATCGTCGAAATCGGTTATCAGTACGACCAGCCCGCCGAGGCGCGCGCGATGCTGCGCGACATGATTGCGCGCAACAGGGCGCTGGGCAGCATGGGCCGCGGCGTGGTCTATTGGGAACCGGGCACCATCCCGTCGTGGAGCGGCTACAAGCTCGGCGCGACCGACAGGTCGAACCGGCTCACCGCCGCGATGGACGCGTTCCGCCACTGACCTGACCATCCGGCCGGCGGAGCCACCCGCCGGCCGGCGACAGCGGCAGCTCTCCCGCGACCCGGCGCGTCGAAGAGGGTCAAATTCCTGCCACGTTCCTACCGCGCGCGGTTACGAACCTCCGGTCGTTGCAAGCAAAGCACCGCAATCAGCCTCACAGATGCCGTTGGCGCGCGATGACGTCAGTTTCACCCGTCGTGCTGAGGAGGCATTGAGCGAAGTCGAAATGCCGTCTCGAGGCACATGATCTTCGTGACGAGGCCCGTCACTGCCTGCCAAGGCAAGCGCTCAGGAGAGCCTTCGACAAGCTCAGACTCTCCTCAGACGAACGGTTGATAGGGTGAACTCATCCGGCTCTCTAGATGCGGGCAGCTCAGGTTACCGTTCCGATCAGACGGAGCAGTGCTCGCACCATGCCGGAAGCCGGCCGCTTGACTCCCAACGGCCAATCCTCCCGCTCACGCAGCATCAGCCCGCCTACCCCGACGGGATCGGAGCAGACGGGCCGGATGTAAGGCGCAAGCGCCGATGCGTCAGCTCTTGATGCGGACGACCAGTCCGATCCGCCGATCGACGATGCTGTTGAACCGCGGGCGGATCTTCTCGCCGAAATAGGTCCGGGTCGCGGCGTTCAGGATGTTGGACGCATCGATCGAGATGTCGAAATGGTCGTTCACGGTATAGCCGATCGACGCATCGAGCTGATCGAACGGCCGGACATAGATCGGCAGCGCCCCCGACCCCGGCCCGCTGGTCGTTTCCACATAATCGTCGCGCCAGGTGTAGGCGGCGCGGGCGCGCAGACCGCCCTTTTCGTAGAAGCCGACCAGGTTGTAACTGTTCTTCGACAGGCCCTGCAACGGCACCGGCTGTCCGGCGATCGGGCCGGGCGCCTGCGAGTTCACATAGGTGTAGTTCGCCTGCACGCCCAACCCGGACAGCAGCCCGGGCAGGAAGTCGAAGAAGGTCTGTGTACCCACCTCGAACCCGCGGATCACGCCGTTGTCGCCGTTCTGCGGCCGGTTGATATCGGCCTGGGTGACGTTGGGATAGGCGGGCAGGTTGACCGTCTCGCGAGAGATGAAGTTCTGGATGAACCCGTCCACATCCTTCCGGAACCCGGACAGATAGGCATAGCCGTTGCGCGAGAAATAATATTCGAGGCTGACGTCATATGAGGTCGAGCGCAACGGCCTGAGGTCAGGATTGCCGGCGTTGATGTTCAGGATGCCGCTCGCCGCCAGCGACGTGACGTTCAGGGTCGGGCTGAGGCTGCCGAAGCCCGGCCGGGTCAGCTGCTTGGCCACCGCCACGCGGACGAACAGGTCCGGCGTGACCTTCATGCGGACGTTCACGCTCGGCAGGAAGTTGTTGTACCCCGAATCCTGGTTGATCGGAGAGGTCGCGCCGGTCGGCGCCGTGACCACGCCCACCGTCGACAGGTCGGTATGCAGGTAGCGCGCGCCGACATTACCGTCGATCGCGAGCCCCAACGGCTCCAGGTCGAAATTGACCTGACCGTAGGCGGAATAGGTCTTTTCCTGCTGGGCATAGGTGTTTGCGGGATTGAACTGCGGGGTGCAGATCGCGTCCCCGAACGTGCGGCAGAGAAGCGCCTGGTCGCGCTGGATGTTGATCGGCACCGACAGGACAAAGTTCATCGGGTTGGGCACGTTGCCGTTCCGATAGAAGTTGTCGGCCAGCGTGATCGGCACCAGCGCCTGCGGCAGCACCGTCGCCGGGAAGGTGTTGGCCGGCTGTCCCGGCGCGGCGGGCGGGAAATGGTTCTGGGTGCCCTGCATCCGATCCACGTTCCGGGTTGTGAATCGGCCGCCGATCGAGATGGATTTCAGGAAGGAGTTGTCGAAGCTGTACTCCCCGTCCAGCCGCCCCGCAAAGCCATCGCTCTCCGCGACCTCGCGCTGGTAGTAGGATTCCAGGAACTTGTATTTGGTGATGTCGCGGAACGGAAAGCCGGACAGGTTCAGCAGGACCTGATCGCCGCCCGTGTCGAAATCCAGGCGCGTTCCGGTCGTGTTGCCGTTGTTACCGACCCGGGTCGCGCTGAAATCGTCGAGACGCCGGGAC
>CAKTFL010000151.1 GCA_934555855.1 uncultured Sphingomonas sp.
TCGCCTGGGATGACCTGGGCATCCATGCCGAAGTCGACGGCGTTATGCTCGACGAACATGTCGAGCTCCTCGAAGCTGCCCTCATCGAGCAACACGTCCAGCCGCTCTCGCGCCGTCAGCTTGCCCTTGGCGTGCTGGGCGGCGATGCGCCGTGCCCCGCCGCCCAGCCGCGCGGCCTCGCGCCGACGGGCAAGCTCTTCGATGGTGGACGACATGACCCTCTCCGGTGTTTGCGTCCCTCAATCGTCGGGGCTAGTCCGAAAAGCAACCCGAGCACGGCAGGAGAGAACATGGCTGAGGACGTCTATCCGGTTCCCGCCGAGTGGCAGGACGCCGGGATCGATGAAGCGGGCTACCAAGCCATGTCCGAGGCGGCCGAGAGCGATCCCGACGCCTTCTGGCTGGAACAGGCGCAGCGGCTGCACTGGATCAAGGCGCCGAACAAGGCGGGACAATGGTCGTTCGACGAGACGGATTTCGGAATCAGCTGGTTCGCGGACGGCACACTGAACGTCGCGGCCAACTGCCTGGACCGCCACCTGGCCGAGCGTGGCGATACGGTGGCGATCATCTGGGAACCGGACGAGCCGTCGGAGGAGCCGCGCCGCTTCACCTATGCCGAGGTTCATGCCGAGGTCTGCCGCTTCGCCAATGTGCTGAAGGCGCAAGGGGCGAGGAAGGGCGACAGGGTCACCATCTACCTGCCGATGATCCCGGAAGCGGCCTTCGCCCTCCTCGCCTGCGCGCGGATCGGCGCGATCCATTCGGTGGTGTTCGGCGGGTTCAGCCCGGAAGCGATCGCCGGCCGCATCCAGGATTGCGACTCGCGCCTCGTCATCACCGCCGACGAGGGCCGACGCGGCGGCAAGCGCATCCCGCTGAAGGCGAACATGGACGCCGCGATCGAGCGGATCCCGTCGATCGAGCGGGTGATCGTGGTCAGGGCGACCGGCGCGGACGTGCCGATAGGCGATCGCGACGTCTGGTACCATGAGGCGGCGGCCGGGGTGGCCGCGGACTGCCCGGCCGAGGCGATGAAGGCAGAGGACCCGCTGTTCATCCTCTACACCTCCGGGTCGACCGGAAAGCCAAAGGGGGTGCTGCACACCTCCGCCGGATACCTGCTCTGGGCGGCGTACACGCATGAGCTGGCGTTCGACTATCAGCCCGGCACCGTGTTCTGGTGCGCGGCCGATATCGGCTGGGTCACTGGGCATAGCTATGTCATCTACGGCCCGCTCGCCAACGGCGCCACGACGCTGATGTATGAGGGACTGCCCAACTGGCCCGATGCCCGCCGCATCTGGCAGGTAGTCGACCGGCATCAGGTCCATACGCTGTTCACGGCCCCGACGGCGCTGCGCGCGCTGATGAAGGACGGCGACGAGCCGGTCCGCGCGGCCAGCCGCGCCTCCCTGAAGCTGCTGGGATCGGTCGGGGAGCCGATCAACCCGGAGGCGTGGCGCTGGTATCACGATGTCGCCGGCGAGGGCCGATGCCCGGTGATCGACGCCTGGTGGCAGACGGAAACGGGCGGGATCATGATCTCCCCCCTGCCCGGCGCCACCGCGCTGAAACCGGGCTCCGCCACTCGTCCCCTGCCCGGGATCGAGCCACAGCTGCTCGGCGACAAGGGCGAGGTGCTGGAGGGCGCGACGAGCGGCAATCTGGTGATCGCCAACAGCTGGCCGGGGCAGATGCGAACGGTCTGGGGCGATCATGCGCGCTTTTTCCAGACCTATTTCACCACATATCCAGGCAAGTATTTCACCGGCGACGGGTGCCGCCGCGACGAAGACGGCTATTACTGGATAACCGGGCGGGTGGATGACGTCATCAACGTGTCCGGCCACCGGATGGGAACGGCGGAGATCGAATCCGCTCTGGTGCTCCACCCCAAGGTCGCGGAGGCGGCGGTGGTCGGGATGCCGCATGACGTGAAGGGCCAGGGCATCTACGCCTATGTCACGCTCAATGCCGGTGAAACGGGCTCTGCCGAGTTGCACGACGAGTTGCGCCGGCACGTCCGGCGGGAGATCGGCCCCGTGGCGACGCCCGACGCGCTACAGTTCGCGCCCGGCCTGCCCAAAACACGGTCAGGCAAGATCATGCGCCGCATCCTGCGAAAGATCGCGGAAGGTGACGTGGCGAACCTGGGCGATACCTCCACGCTGGCGGACCCGGCGGTGGTGGACGACCTGGTCGCAAACCGGGTGGGGTGACCCCACGCTGCTCACCACCCCGGCTTCGCCGGGGTGGTGGATCGGGTTCAGGCCAAGGCCATGACGGGCTTGCGCTCAGCCCTGCTCACCGCCAGCGAGATGGCCCAGAACAGCAGCCCGCCCAACGCCAGCGCGCAGCCGACCCAGCCGGTCGACGTCCAGCCATAGCCGCCGGCAATCGCCATGCCACCCAGCCAGGGGCCGAGCGCGTTGGCGGTGTTGAAGGCCGAGTGGTTCAGCGCCGCCGCGAGGCTCTGCGCGTCCTCCGCCACGTCCATCAGCCGTGTCTGCAGCACCGTGCCCAGCGCCCCGCCCGCGCCGATCGCGAACACCGCGAGCATGATCGACCAGAGCTGGTGCGCCGCAAACGGATAGAGCGCCAGCGACACCGCGCTCCACAGCAGCAGCACGCCCGCGGTCGGCATCAGCGCCCGGTCGGCGAAGCGAGGCGCGATCAGGTTGCCGGCGGTCAGGCCGACGCCGAACACGCCCAGCACGAACGGAACGGCCCGCGGCGACACGCCCGTCACCTCCATCAACGTGGAGGCGAGATAGGTATAGACAGCAAACAGCCCGCCAAAGCCGATCGCGCCGATCGCCAGCGTCAACCACACCTGCCCCCGGCGCAGCGCGGCCAACTCCTTCAAGGGACTGGCGCCCGGCTCCGGCCGGTCGGGCGCGACCACGGCCAGGATCATCGCCACCGTCGCGAGCGCACAGACCGCGACCACTCCGAAACCCCAGCGCCAGCCAAGCGCCTGTCCCAGCCAGTTGGCGAAGGGCACGCCGATGATGGTGGCGCAGGTCAGGCCGAGCATCACCCGCGCCACCGCCTGCGTCCGCTTCTCGGGGGGCACCAGCGACGCGGCGACCAGCGCGGCAATGCCGAAATAGGCACCATGCGGCAAGCCGCTGAGAAAACGGAAGACCAGCATCGCGCCATAGCTGGGCGCCAGCGCGCTCAACCCGTTGGCGAGCCCGAACAGCGACATGAGCAGGACCAGCAGCGTTCGCCGGCTGAGCCGCGCCGCCAGCACCGCAAGCAGCGGCGCGCCGACCACGACGCCGAGCGCATAGGCGCTGATGACGTGCCCGGCAGTCGGCTCGTCGATGCCGAGCCCGCGCGCGAAGAAGGGCAGCAAACTCATGGTCGCGAATTCGGTGGTCCCGATCGCAAAGCCGCCCAGCGCCAGCGCGAAATGGACCAGGATCACCGGCCGGGCCTGCGCCGGGGCGCGTCGATCGTTCATGCTCGCTTCCTGCAATGCTGCGCCGCAGCAAAGAACCACCATGTCGAGTGCCGACCCGCCGCCGTCAAGACGTTGGACATGCAGGCGTCCGCGATTAAGAAGCGCGGGTGACCAGTCAGCCTACCCTCGCCGTGCTCGGTGCCGGCTCGTTCGGAACCGCGGTCGCGACCGCGATCGCGCGGAACGGCAATGCCGTGACGCTTCTGTGCCGCACGGCGGAACAGGCAGAGGCGATCGCCAACACAGGCGAGAATGCGCGCTATTTTCCCGGCCACCAGCTCAGCCCGCTGATCAGCGCGACGGCGGAACTGGATGTGGCGCTGAAGGCGGAGATGCTGTTCCTCGCCTTTCCGTCCAAGGTGATGGACGATTATGCCGGGCGAATCGCGGCGGGCGCACGCCAGAACGCCGTGGTGGTGAACCTGATAAAGGGGCTTCATCCGCAGCATTTCACCTTTGCCGAGCTGTTCCGGCGAGTGGCGCCCGGCATCGGCTATGTCGCGCTGAAGGGGCCGACCTTTTCCCGGCCGCTGTTCCTGGGTGAATGGTCGGGCATGACCTGCGGCGCGGACGACCCGTCTGTGGGGGCGCAGGTGACGCGGCTGCTGACCGGCGGATCGCTGGCGATCGACACCATCCCCTCGGCCATGTCGGTCGATATCGCGAGCGCGTTGAAGAACGTCTACGCGATCGCGCTGGGCCTCGTCGGCTCCACCGGCCCGTCGGAGAACACGACGTTCATGGCGGCGACGCTGGTCATCAAGGAGCTGCGGCGCCTGCTCGATGCGCTGGGTTGCCATCCCGACGTGCTGTGGAGCTTTTCGGGGGTGGGCGACATCCTGCTGACCGGGCTGTGCGACACCAGCCGCAACCGCACCATCGGCCTGATGATGGGCAAGGGCATTCCGATCGACCTCGTCCGATCCGACTTCGTCGCGGAGGGGGTACGCGCGGTGGAGGCGCTGGAGGCGCATTGCGGCCATGTCGCGACGCCGCTGCTGGATGCCGTGGCCGAGGTGCTGCATGGGCGGCAGGGTCCGGCGCATATCTTCGAGCAGTTCGGCTCCACCGCCTGATCGCCGAAAGGTCCGGCCCACCGCTTCCCGGGCGCAGCCGGTCGCGCGGATCGGCGGGCTGACGGAACACAGTCGTTCCGCAAACGTAACTCCCATCAGATCGCAACGATGGAGATACACATGCGCGATACGATCCTGGCTGCCGGCCTGCTTGCCGCCTTGAGCGCCGCCCCGGCCCTGGCCCAAACCGCACCAGCTCCCGCCGCGCAGGCGCCGGCCGGTACCGCAGCGGCACCGCAGGCGGCCGCGCCGGTACAGGTCACCGCGGGCGCTTCGATCGTCGATGCCACGGGTGCATCGGTCGGCACCGTGGCGCAGGTGAACGGTGCCACGGTCGTGGTGGATACCGGCACCAACAAGGTCGGCGTGCCGGCCGGCAACTTTTCGCAGGGGCCGAACGGACTGATCCTGGGGAATACCAAGGCGGAACTGGATGCCGCGGCGTCCCAGGCGGCAGCTCAGGCGCAGAGCCAGCTGCAGACGCTGCTGGTCGCGGGTACCGACGTGCATGGCGTCAACGGCGCCGTGCTGGGCAAGGTCAAGGCGGCCGATGACCAGCTGGTCACCGTCACGAGTGCAAAGGGCGGCGACGTCCGCCTGCCCAAGAGCGGATTCGCGGCGACGCCGGCGGGCCTGACGATCGGCATCGCACAGGCCGATTTCGACAAGGCGGTTGCTGCCTCGCGCAGGTAATCGCATCAGGGCTCGGCGGCGGGGACCGTCGCCGGGCCTCCTGCCTGCCAGGCTTCAGGCGGCGCGACGCAGTTCCGGGGCCGCGAGGCCATTCAGGAACTGTTCCGTACAGCGGTCCCATGTGAACTGCCGCCCCGCCTCCGCACAGGCTCGCCGTTCGAGCCGCAGCGCCCCGGCGATCGCGACATCCAGTTGCTCATCGAGCACGCCCCCGGCGGGCGGCACCACGTCAAGCGGGCCAGGTACGGGAAAAGCGGCGACCGGCGTCCCGCTCGCCATAGCCTCGATCATGACCAGGCCGAACGTATCGGTACGGCTGGGAAAGGCGAACACGTCGGCGCTGCGGTAAGCGGCGGCGAGGCGCTCGCCCCGGAGCGCCCCCAGGAAATGCGCGGCCGGCCAGCGCCGCTTCAATGCTGCCAGCGCCGGGCCGTCGCCGACCACCACCTTGCTGCCCGGCACGTCGGCGGCCAAAAACGCGTCCACATTCTTTTCCGGCGCTAGGCGGCCGACATGCAGCATCAACGGGCGCGGCAGGTCGGCCAGGTCGGCCAACATGTCGCTGTCGGGCCGGAACAGCTCCAGGTCGACGCCCCTACTC
>CAKTFL010000152.1 GCA_934555855.1 uncultured Sphingomonas sp.
GTCGGGAAGCCGATCGCCGACAGGATCACGCCCGAATAGAAGTCGACGTTCGGGAACAGCTTCTTCTCGACGAAGTACTCGTCATTGAGCGCAATCTCCTCCAGCCGCAGCGCCGTTTCAAACAGCGGGTCGTTGACCTTGAGCGCGTCGAATACCTCGCGCACTGTCTTTTGCATCACGGTCGCGCGCGGATCGTAGTTCTTGTAGACGCGGTGGCCGAAGCCCATCAGGCGGAACGGATCGTTCTTGTCCTTGGCGCGGGCAATGAACTCGGGGATCCGCTCGGGCGTGCCGATCTCGCGCAGCATGTTGAGCGCGGCTTCGTTCGCGCCGCCATGCGCGGGGCCCCACAGGCACGCGATGCCGGCCGCGATGCACGCGAACGGATTCGCGCCGGACGATCCCGCAAGGCGGACGGTCGAGGTGGACGCGTTCTGCTCGTGATCGGCATGAAGGATGAAGATGCGGTCCATCGCACGCTCGACCGCCGGGTTGATCTCATACGGCTCGGCCGGCACGCCGAAGGTCATGCGAAGGAAATTGCCTGTATAGGACAGTGAATTGTCCGGATACAGGAAGGGCTGGCCGACGCTGTACTTGTACGCCATCGCCGCGATGGTTGGCATCTTCGCGATCAAGCGGTGCGAGGCGATGACGCGTTGCTCCGGATCGCGGATATCGGTGGAGTCGTGGTAGAAGGCGGACAACGCGCCGACGACGCCGCACAGGATCGCCATGGGGTGCGCGTCCCGCCGGAATCCGCGAAAGAAGGTCGCCAGCTGTTCATGCACCATCGTATGGCGCGTGATCGTGTTGGTGAAGGCGCCCAGTTCCTGTTCAGTCGGCAGTTCGCCATTCAGCAGCAGATAAGCGACCTCCATGAAGCTCGACTGCTCGGCCAGCTCCCCGATCGGATAGCCGCGATGGAGCAGGACGCCCTGATCACCGTCGATATAGGTCAGCGTCGACCGGCAGCTCGCCGTCGAGGTGAAGCCGGGGTCATAGGTGAAGGCGTCGGTCTGGCCGTACAGCTTTCGGATATCGACCACGTCGGGACCGACGGTGCCGGACAGGACGGGGTAATCGAAATCCTTGCCGCCGAGGGAGAATTTGGCTGCGTCGGTCATGGTAATCCTATCCTTCCTAATCAGTCCGCCAACTGGTCGGCGATCCGGCCCAGGCTTTCGTCCCGGCCGAGCAGCGCCAGGACGTCGAAGATACCGGGTGAGGTCTTGCGGCCGGTCAGCGCCGCTCGAAGCGGCTGCGCCACCTGGCCGAGCTTCACGCCTTGCTCCTCGGCGACCCGCCTCACCGCGACGTCGAGCGCTTCCGTATCCCACTTGTGCACCGCGTCAAGCGCAGCGTGGGCGCCCGCAAGAACTCGACACGCTTCGGGTGTGAGCAGCGCTGCGGCGCCCGCATCCATGGCGAGAGGACGCGACGCGAACAGGAAGTCGGCGCCGCTGGCCAACTCGTTGAGATTGGCCGCGCGGGGCTTCAGGAACGGCATGGCGCGGGTCAGCAGCGGCACGGCGTCGTCGCTTCGGCTCGAAATGTCGGCCGCGAGCCGTGCAAGCCGCTCGTCGTCCGCCTCCCGGATGTAATGGCCGTTGAGGTTCTCGAGCTTCTTCAGGTCGAAGCGCGACGGGCTCTTGCCGACGCCGGCGAGGTCAAACCAGCTGATTGCGTCGTCGCGGCTGATGATCTCGTCGTCGCCATGTCCCCAGCCGAGCCGCAGTAGGTAGTTGACCATCGCTTCGGGCAGGATGCCCAGCTCGTCGCGATACGCCTCGATCCCGACTGCGCCGTGGCGCTTGGACAGCTTGGCGCCGTCCGATCCGTGGATCAGCGGGATGTGGGCATAGACCGGTTCCGGCCAGTTCATCGCGCGATAGATGGGCAGCTGGCGAAACGCATTGTTGAGGTGGTCGTCGCCGCGGATGACATGGGTCACGCCCATGTCATGATCATCGACGACCACCGCCAGCATATAGGTCGGCGTTCCGTCGGAGCGGAGCAGGACCAGATCGTCCAGCTCCGCGTTCTGCACGGTTACCGGGCCCTGCACCAGATCGTCGATCGTGGTCGCCCCTTCGCGAGGTGCCTTGAGACGGACCACATAGGGCTGGTCCGCCGGATGCTCGCCCCGCGAACAGTCGCGCCAGCGGCTGCGGATGCGGAGGGGCCGCTTCGCGGCTTCCGCTTCGGCGCGCATGGCGGCGAGTTCGTCGGCCGTGGTGTAGCAGCGATAGGCATGGCCCGCCTCTACCATCGCATGGGCGACCTCCGCATGGCGGGCGGCGCGGGCGAACTGGTAAGTGACCTCATCGTCCCAATCGAGACCGAGCCAGGTCATGCCCGACAGGATCGCGTCGATCGCGGGCTGAGTCGAGCGGGCGCGATCGGTATCCTCGATCCGCAGCAGGAATTTGCCGCCGTGATGGCGGGCAAACAGCAGGTTGAACAGCGCGGTGCGCGCGCCGCCCAGGTGAAGAAAACCCGTCGGCGACGGGGCGAAGCGGGTCACCACGGTCCGGTTTGCGACGGGTGACGAGGCAGGATCGAATGTTGCGCTCAAGCGCGCATGCTCCCAAGCTGACGATGATGGTCGATGTTGCCGCGGCCCCTAGCATGTGCCCTGCGGCCGGACAATTCGGCCTGTGCCGGCGCTTGTCCGGATGGGGTGGGACAGTGGAGCGCTGGCTGGAAGCGGAGCGCGACCAGCTGCCGCTCTGGCTGCCGGTGGCGCTTGGCGGCGGGGTGTCCCTGTGGTTCCTGTTGCCGGATGCGCGAAGCTGGGCGGGTGCGGGGCTGGCGCTGGTCGCGCTGGCGCTGGCCTGTCTTGCGGCCGAACGTGGCGGTCGGCTCACGCGGAGCGTCGCCTGGGCGGCAGTTGCCGCTGCGCTCGGGTTGGCGTGGGTATGGGGGCGGGCGGAGCGAGTCGCGGCGCCGGTGCTCGCCCGGCCCGTGGTGGCGCAGCTGAACGGGCAGGTCGACCGGGTGGAACAGCTGGGCGCGCGCGGGCTCGTCAGAGTGACGCTGAGACCTGCTGGCGGAGCGCGAGGCAGCGGCGGACGTGCCGTGGATCTGCCACCGCGCATCCGCATCAACATAGCCGAACAGGATGCCCCCGTCGGACTGGCGGCGGGAGCGACGCTTGCGCTTCGGGCGAGGCTGATGCCGCCGCCCGATCCGGCCGTGCCCGGCGCGTATGACTTCGCGCGGGTCGCATGGTTCGCCGGGATTGGCGCGACCGGCCGTGGGCTGGCGCCGATAACGATCGTCCATGGTGCAGCACGGGCGGAGCCGCTGCGCGCGAGGCTTACCCGCCATATCAACGATCGTTTGCCGGGAAGTATCGGCGGTATCGCGGCGGCCCTGGTGACCGGCGATGAAGGCGCGATCACCGAGCCCGATGCGGAGGCGATGCGGCGGGCGGGTCTGGCGCACCTGTTGTCGGTCAGCGGTCTGCATATCACGGCAGTGGTGGCGGCTACGATGCTGGTCGTGTTGCGGCTGCTGGCGCTGAGCCCGTGGCTGGCGCTTCGGGTGAGGCTGCCACTGGTCGCCGCGTTGGGCGGGGCGGCGGCGGCGATCGGCTATACATGGCTGACCGGCGGCCAGGTGCCGACCATACGATCGTGCGTAGCCTCGATGGGAGTGCTGGTCGCGCTGGCGATCGGGCGTGAGGCGATGACGCTGCGGCTGGTCGCGGCGGGCGCGCTGGTCGTGCTGCTGCTGTGGCCCGAGTCGCTGGCGGGGCCGAGTTTCCAGCTGTCCTTCGCCGCGATCACCGCGATCGTCGCGTTGCACGAGCACCCTCGGGTTGCCGCGTTCTTCGCGCCGCATGACGAGAGCTGGTGGCGGCGACGGGGGCGCGGCCTGATATCGCTGCTGCTCACCGGGCTGGTGGTCGAGGCGGCGTTGATGCCGATCGCGGTGTTCCACTTCCACCAAGCGGGGCTGTACGGGGCGGCGGCCAATATCATCGCCATTCCGCTGACGACATTCGTGGTGATGCCGCTGGAGGCGCTTGCCCTGCTGCTCGACCTGATCGGCCTTGGCGAGCCGGTATGGTGGCTGTGCGGGCGGGCGATCGCGGCGTTGCTGACGCTGGCGCAGGGCGTCGCGGCCATGCCGGGCGCGGTCGCGGCGCTGCCGGCGATGCCGGTCGGCGCGTTCGCGCTGGCCGTCGTCGGCGGGCTGTGGCTGCTGCTGTGGCGGACAAGGGTGCGGCGGCTGGGGGCCGTGCCGTTGGCGGCGGGGCTGGCCTGGGCGTTGATAACGCCTGCGCCCGACCTGCTGGTGACCGGCGACGGGCGGCACCTTGCCGTTCGTACCGCCACCGGGCTTGCGTTGCTCCGCGACCGGGCGGGCGATTATACCCGTGACATGCTGGCAGAGAATGGCGGGGTGGACGGCGAGCCGCTTGCACTGACCGATGAAGCCGACGCCCGGTGCAGCCGCGACCTGTGCCTTGTCGCCCTGGAGCGGGGAAGCCGACGCTGGCGGGTGCTGGCCACTCGCAGTGCCTATCCGGTCCCCTGGGCCGATCTGATCGCCGCCTGCGGCCGGGCGGACATCGTGGTGAGCGACCGTGCCCTGCCAGCGAGGTGCCAGCCACGCTGGCTGAAGCTCGACCGACGATCCCTGGCGCGGAGCGGCGGCGTCACGGCGACGCTCGCGACCGGCCAGGTGACCACCGTGCGGGAACCCGGCGACCGCCACCCGTGGCGCGTTCCGCCAAGGGTGGACTCACCAGTGCCGCACCGCCGGAGCGCCCCGGCCGATTACTCGTAGCGGCGCAGGATTCCAGACAGCTTGCCCTGAATCCGCACCTGCTGCGGTGCGAACCGCTGCGGGTCGTACGCGCGATTGGCGGGATCGAGACGCACCATCGCGCCCTCTCGCCGAAAATATTTCAGCGTCGCCTCTGCCTCGTCGATCAGGGCAACGACGATCTGGCCCTCACGCGCGACGTCGGTGCGGCGGATCAGCGCATAGTCCCCGTCGAGAATGCCCGCCTCCACCATCGAGTCGCCGGCCACTTCCAGGGCGTAATGCTCGCCCGAGCCGAGCAGGGCGGCGGGAACGGCCAGCATAGCCGAGCTCTCGAACGCCTCGATCGGCACGCCCGCCGCGATGCGGCCGTGCAGCGGAATCTCCACCACGTCGTTGGCCGGTTCCGGCACCGGCCGGACATTGTCGCGAGGCTGCGCGCCGACCGTCGAAGTTTCCGAAGTTTCCGGCGTCTGGACACGAGCAGGAGCCCTTTCAGGCATCCGCAGCACTTCCAGAGCGCGCGCGCGGTTGGGCAGGCGGCGGATGAACTGGCGTTCCTCCAACGCGCTGATGAGGCGGTGAACCCCCGACTTCGACTTAAGGTCGAGCGCGTCCTTCATCTCCTCGAACGAGGGCGACACGCCCGTTTCGGCAAGGCGATCGTTGATGAAGCAGACAAGCTCATGCTGCTTGCGAGTGAGCATAGCGGTCCTCCGTCGGAACAGACGTGGAACCTATATGGAACGTCCAGATGAACGTCAAGCGATCATCAGGATTTCCGCCGAGTCGCCCATCGCCGCTGCGGGCGCGTGGGCCGCCCGGATCACCAGGCAGGTCGATCGCGCCAGGGTCAGCAGCATCGAGCTGTCCTGGATCGACGAGGCGAACACCTGTCCATCGCGCAGCTCCGCCCGGATGTAATCGGTGCGGGGACCGTTGGCGGGAAGCGGCTCGCCCACCACCGCCGCGACCGGGCGGGGCAGGGGATCGGCGGCGCCGGCGAGATGCGCGATCAGCGGTTTCACGAACAACAACGT
>CAKTFL010000153.1 GCA_934555855.1 uncultured Sphingomonas sp.
GCGGTCAAGGACGCCAAGTCGGGTCAGGTCGAGTTCCGCGTCGAAAAGGCCGGCATCATCCATTCCGGCATCGGCAAGGCGAGCTTCCCGGCCGAGGACCTGCGCGCGAACTTCGACGCGCTGGTCGACGCTGTCGTTCGGGCCAAGCCGTCGGGCGCCAAGGGCAAGTACGTCCGCAAGATCGCGGTGTCCTCGACCATGGGTCCGGGCATTCGCGTCGATGTGGCGGAGGTTGCGGGCGCCTGACCCGCTTCCTAAGTTACTGACGTAAAGGGGCCGGGAGCGATCCCGGCCCCTTTCGTTTTTATTGGCTCCTCCCTTCGTGCCCAGGAGCCGCCGAGCGAAGTCGAAGCGGCGTCTCGAGGCACCCTGCCCTGCGAGACGGGCGACGGGCTTCTACGCTGCCGTTGCTGCGGGGGCGCTGTTTCACATGCGGGCCTGATGCTCGCCAACAGACGAGTATCATGTCCTTTTCCCATCTCCCCCAATCGCTCGCCGACGCGCTGACCGCGCGTGGCTATGAGGCTCTCACCCCCGTTCAGGCCGAGGTGACGACGCCCGAGGCGGCCGGTCGCGACCTGCTCGTGTCCGCCCAGACCGGCTCGGGCAAGACCGTCGCGTTCGGCCTCGCCATGGCGGGCGAGTTGCTGGCGGGCGGCACCCTGCCCCCGCCCGCCCTGCCGCTGGCGCTGGTGATTGCCCCCACGCGCGAGCTGGCGCTGCAGGTCGCCAAGGAGCTGAACTGGCTTTACGCGGCGGCCGGCGGCCGAATCGCGACCTGCGTCGGCGGCATGGACGCAAGCCGCGAGCGCCGGGCGCTGAACGCCGGCACGCACATCGTCGTGGGTACGCCGGGACGGTTGAAGGACCACCTGGAACGCGGGGCGCTCGATCTGTCGGCCCTGCAAGTGGCCGTACTCGACGAGGCCGACGAAATGCTCGACATGGGCTTCCGCGAGGATCTGGAGACCCTGCTCGATTCGAGTGCTTCGGAACGTCGCACCCTGCTGTTCTCGGCCACGCTCCCACGCCCGATCGTCCAGCTTGCCAAGGCATATCAGCGCGATGCGCTGCGTATCTCGACGGTTGGTGAAGAGCGCGGCCATGGCGATATCGCCTATCGCGCGGTGGCCGTCGCACCTTCCGACATCGAACATGCCGTCATCAACCTGCTGCGCTTCTATGAGGCGGAAACGGCCATCCTGTTCTGCGCCACGCGCGACAACGTCCGCCACCTGCACGCCAGCCTCGTCGAGCGCGGCTTCGCGGCGGTAGCGCTGTCCGGAGAGCATTCGCAGAACGAGCGCAACCATGCGCTGCAAGCGCTGCGCGATCGGCGCGCGCGCGTGTGCGTCGCCACCGATGTTGCGGCGCGCGGCATCGACCTGCCGACACTGAGCCTGGTCGTTCACGTCGAGATGCCGCGCGATGCGGAAGTCCTTCAGCACCGTTCGGGTCGTACCGGGCGGGCGGGGAAGAAGGGCACGGCCGTGCTTATTGTCCCTTACCCCCGTCGCCGCCGGGTCGAATCGATGCTGCGCGGCGCACGCATTGCGGCCGAGTGGATGCCCGTTCCTTCCGCGGACGACATCCGCACCAACGACCGCGCGCGGCTGCTCGAAACGCTGCTTCAGCCGGTCGAGATCGACGAGGAAGATCGGGCGCTCGCGACCGACCTGCTGGCCCAGCGGTCGCCGGAGGATCTGGCCGCGATGCTGGTGCGGGCTCATCGCGCCAGCCTGCCTGCCCCCGAAGACCTGATCGATCGCGAGCCGCAGCGGGCCGAGCGTGAGCATCGTCCCGGCTTCGATGATGTCGCGTGGTTCCGCATGAATATCGGTCGGCGCCAGAACGCCGATCCGCGCTGGCTGCTGCCGCTGATCTGCCGCCGCGGTCACATCACCAAGACGGAAGTGGGCGCGATCCGGATCGGGGCGAGCGAGACCCAGTTCGCGGTTCCCCGCGCCATGGCGGCCCGTTTCGCGGCATCCGTTCTCAAGACGGCCGACGCGGCCGGCGAGGACGAAAGCGGCATTCGCATCGAGCCGCTACAGGGTGCGCCGGCTGCCCCGCCCGCCCGCCGTGGTCCGCCCCAGGGCCGCCATCAGGCGCGCCCGACCCATGGCGCCCCGCGCGGCCGGCGGTAAGCCGATAACCTGAGCGTGCGACGCAAGACGGCGTACGCTCAGCGCGGCCCCTCGCTTGCGACCGGGCTGGGCAGAGGATGGCCGGATTCCCACGCGACGATGTTGGCCAGCACGAGCCGGGCCATCGCATCGCGGGTTTCCGGCGTGGCACTGCCGATATGCGGTTGCAGCACGACCTGATCCATGGCGAACAGGTCCGATGGTACACTCGGCTCGTGCGCGAATACGTCGAGGCCGGCGGCCAGGATGCGCCCGTCCGCCAGTGCCGCCACCAGCGCCGCTTCATCCACGGCTGATCCGCGAGCGATGTTGATGAAGACGCCGTCGGCACCGAGCGCGTCGAGCACCGCCGCCGTCACGATCGGGGGCTGGCCCGCGGCACTGGATGCCGACAGGATCAGCACGTCGGACGCCGCCGCCAGCGCCTGTGCGCAGGGATGCCAGGCATAGGTGCGATCGGCCCTCGGGCGTCGATTGTGGTAGGCGATGGCTCCTGCGACGGGCTCCAGCCGGCGTGCGATCGCGTCGCCGATCCGGCCAAGCCCGATGATGCCGATGCGCCGCCCGGTCACCTTTCGTCCGAACGGCGCCTGCTCGCCCTTCTGCCAATGCCCTGACCGCACGAAACGATCGTTCGCGGCGATGCGCCGTGCCGCCGCGTAGAGCAGGCCGACGGCCAGGTCCGCGACATCGTCGGTCAGCACGTCGGGCGTGATGGTCACCGCGATTCCCCGTGCCCGAGCGGCGTCGAGATCGACCCGGTCATATCCGACCCCGAACACCGCGACCAGTTCGAGCCCCGGCAACGCGCCGATCGTCGCGGCATCGGCGCCGACGCTGCCGCTCGTGACCAGCACTCGCACCCGCGCACGGTCGGCCTGATCCAGTCCGTTCACCGCACCGTAGCGCTGCCGCAATGCCTCCCCGAGACCGCCCGACAGCGGCGCCACGACTACCAGTTCGCCCGGCGCGATCACCGCCGCCCGCCCTCCTTCACCTCAGTCCCCCGGCAGGATGGCGTGAAGCACCTGGCGCGCGGTGTCCTTGATCAGATGCCCTTCCGCCGGATCGCTCTTGGCAAGCATGGCCATGAAATTGCCGGCCTGTTCCAGGGTGATGTGCGGCGGTAGCGGCGGCACCTCCGGGTCGCATTTCACCTCCAGCACCACCGGCACCGGCGCCGCAAGCGCCTCGTCCCAGGCGCTGCCGAGCCGGTCGGGATCGTCGACGTAGATGCCCTTGAGCCCGATCAGCTCGGCGAACTTGTGGTAGGGGACGTCCGGCAGCGTCTGGCTCGCCTCGAACTTCGGATTGCCTTCCATGATCCGCTGCTCCCAGGTGACCTGGTTCAGATCCTCATTGTTCAGGACCACGCAGATCCAGCGCGGATCGTCCCATTGCCGCCAATATTTCGCAACGGTGATCAGCTCCGCCATGTTGTTCATCTGCATCGCGCCGTCCCCCACGGAGGCGATCACTGGCCGCGACGGGTGGGCGAACTTCGCCGCGATCGCATAGGGCACGGCCGCCCCCATCGAGGCGAGCCCGCCGGACAGACTACCCATCATGCCGCGCCGCATCTTCACGTCGCGGGCGTACCAGTTCGCGCAGGAGCCCGAATCGCTGGTCAGGATGACATTGTCTGGCAGCCGCTCCGACAGTTCGGTGAAGATGCGCTGCGGGTTGACCGGGTTTGCCTTCGCATGGGCTCGCTCGGTCACGACCTTGTGCCAGTCGTCGTTCCACCCGCTGATCCGGTCGCGCCAGCCGGTATCCGCCTTGCGATCCAGCAACGGCAGCAGCGCCTCGCAGGTCGCCGCCACATCGCCGGTCAGCGCCAGCTCCATGGGATAGCGCAGCGACAGCATCCCCGGATCGATATCGACCTGAACGCCGCGCGCCTGCCCCTCCTTGGGCAGGAACTCCGCATAGGGGAAGCCCGAGCCGAGCATCAGCAGCGTGTCGCATTCCATCATCAGATCCCAGCTCGGCCGGGTGCCGAGGATGCCGAGCGACCCCGTGACCCAGGGCAGGTCGTCCGGCAGTACGTCCTTGCCGAGCAGCGCTTTCGCGCAGCCCGCTCCCAGCCGATCGGCGACCGCGATCACCGCGTCGGCCGCGCCCTTCGCGCCCGCGCCGACCAGCATCGCGACCTTCTCGCCCTCATTGAGCAGGCGCGCCGCCGCATGGAGATCGGCATCGACCGGCACCACCTTGGGCCGGGACAGGCCGACGCCGGAAAAGGTGTTGCCGTGCGCCCGCTTGGGCTCCTCCATCGGCAGGTCCTGGAGATCGTTGGGAAAGATCAGCGCGGTCACCGCTCGCTTGCCGAGCGCGATCCGCACGGCACGGTCGGTCAAGTGGCGGACCTGCGCCGGGACGCCGGCGGTCGCGACGAAGTCCGCCGCGACGTCCTTGAACATCGACTGGAGGTCGAGCTCCTGCTGATAATGCGTGCCGATCGCGGTCCTGGCCTGCTGGCCCGCAATGGCCAGCACCGGCTGGTGATCGAGCTTCGCATCGTACAGCCCGGTCAGCAGGTGCGAGGCACCCGGCCCGGAAGTCGCAAGACAGACACCCAGCTCGCCCGTGAACTTGGCATGAGCCGAGGCCATGAACGCGGCCATTTCCTCATGCCGGACCTGGATGAACTCGATGCCGCCCTTCATCCGGTCGAGCGCGCCGAGCAGGCCGTTGATCCCGTCGCCGGGATAGCCGAACACGCGGCGGACGCCCCATTGGTGCAGCCGCTCCCAGAAGAAATCGCCTACCGTCTGGCTCATCGCATCCGCCCCTGCTGGAGGAGGAATGCTTAACGGGTTGGCGCGGGACGACGTTCCGTCCCGCGCCCCTCAGACGCTCTCCAGGGTCGATCAGACCAGTTCGAGCGCCGCGTCCCGGGCCGCAGGAATGCGCGCGCGCTGGATCACGCGATGCTCGAAGGGCTTGGCGAACACGGTCGAGACGACATGATACTCGACGCGTGCCTCGCCGGGAGTAAGCGTGACCAGGCTGAAGCCCTTGTGATCCTGATCGCAAAACAGCACCTCGTCCGCGCCCTCGGCGATGTAGCGGCCGATGCCGGGCAGAAGCGAGCCATAGGACGCGCTCGAAATAGCCGTGGCACCGACCTCCACCGCCGCGAGCCGTCCGCCGGCATCGCGGCAGTTGTTTGCCCAGGCCGCATGGCTGTCGCCCGACAGCACCAGCGGCCGCGACCCGGCGCGAGCGAAGCTGGCGTACAGCCGCTCGCGGGCGGGCGGATAGCCGTCCCAGCCGTCGAGGTTGAAGGGCAGGCCCGCCCGGTACCCCGCAAGCGCGGCTGGGATGCCCACATTATACGGCGCGGGCAGCTTCCCGGTCAGCGCGCGAAAGGCGTCGGCGCCCATCTGACGTTCCAGGTCGGGACCTGGCACCCGTGCCATCACTACCTGGTTTCCCAGTACCTGCCACGGCTTGCCTGCCCTGGTCGACGTGGCCAGCGTCCCCTCCAGCCATTGCTGCTGAGCCGCGCCCAGCATCTCGCGAGAAGGGTCCTCGCGAGCGGCGAGCACCGCCGCGAACGCCGCTGGATCGGGCGTCACGCCCTTGGACTCCACTTGCTTGCTGCGCGCGAGCAGCCGCGTCTCGACCATCGCCAGCGTCGTCAGGTCGCCGAACTCGAA
>CAKTFL010000154.1 GCA_934555855.1 uncultured Sphingomonas sp.
TCGGGCCTGGCAGGGATAGGGGCGGGGGTCATGCCACCGACTGCAACTGCTGGCGGGGCGCTTCCCGCTGCGCGAGCGCGACCAGCGGCGCCTCGATCCGGCCCCGCTCCAGCGCCTCGCGCCGGCCCGCTGCACGCAGGCGATGGCAGATCGGCACCAGCAGCAGGTTGGCGAGCAGCGCGCCGTACAGCGTCGCCAGCAGCGCCACCGCCATCGCGCCGCCGATCGCATGGGGATCGGCCAGGCTTGCGAACATGCCGGCCAGCCCGACCAGCGTGCCGACCATGCCCATGGCGGGTGCGGCCTCCGCTGCGCCGGACCAGACGTCGGCGGCGGCGGCGTGGCGCTCGATGCGGACCTGGCGCCGATAACGGAGCAGGCCTTCCACCTCGCGCGCGGCGCTGCCATCGACGATCGCGGCGAAGGCGGCGGCGACATCCGGATCGGCGATCACCGCCCGGTCGAGCGCCAGAACGCCGTGCCGCCGGGCGATGCGATCCTGCGCCGCAATCTGTTCGATCAGCGGGGCGGCATCGAACGGCCGGCGGAACAGGACGCGCAACGCCGACAGCGCGCGGGCTGTGTCGGATACGGGATTACGGAGGACCATTGCCAGCGCGGTGCCGCCGCCGACAAGGACGAGCGCGACCGGATCGATGAATTGGGCGATCTGCATAGATGGCTAACGCAATGCAAATGGCGGGCCAGTTGCGTCGCCGCGTCTGGCATTGCCGGTTGGAAGGAAACGGTTGCCGCCCACCGGCAAAGCCTTGCCGTCCGGCTTGCCGCCCACCTGCCGGTCCCCGGCAATGGCCGGCAATCGACCCTCATGGGCAGCGGAATCGGCAATTGGCACGACGGTTGCTTTCATCCCGGCAGCGCAATGGTGCGCCGGAGATTCAGGGCCAATGGCCGCAGATACGTTGTTCGGGGTTCACGGGGCGGCGCTGGAGGTGCGCTCGCAGCGCATGGGCGTGCTCGCGTCGAATATCGCCAATGTGTCCACTCCGGGCTTCAAGGCGAAGGACATCGACTTCAAGGCCGCGCTCGCGTCCGCCGAGGTTGATGGCGGCGACCGGGGCATTGCCGCGGCGACCAAGTACCGCGTGCCGCTCCAGACCTCCATGGACGGCAACACCGTCGAGCTGAGCCAGGAGCAGACCGCCTTTGCCGAGAATGCGGTCCAGTATCAGACGACGCTGTCGTTCCTTAACGGGCGCATCAGCCAGATTACCCGCGCGCTGAAGGGGGAGTAAGCGCATGGCCGACAATCCCATGACCATCTTCCAGGTCGCCGGCCGCGCGATGAGCGCGCAGCTGATCCGGATGAATACCACCGCGTCCAACCTGGCCAATGCCGGCGGCACGGCCGGATCGGCCGACGCCGCGTACAAGACGATGAAGCCGGTGTTCCGCACCAGCTTCGACCAGGCGACGGGCCTGTCGACCGTGGACGTGGAAAGGATCGTCACCGCCGGCGAGGCGCCCACCAAGCGCTACGACCCGGACAATCCCATGGCCGACAAGGACGGCAACATCTTCGAGGCCGCGGTCGACGAGACCCGCGAGCTGGTCGACATGATGGAGACCGCCCGCTCGTACCAGAACAATGTCGAGGTGATGAACACTGCCAAGCAGCTCGTCGTCGACACCCTCAAGCTGGGCCGCTGATCATGACCACTGCCACCGATTACGCCTCAATGGGCCTTCGGACCACCGATGTCGCGCAGCAGCCGACCGTAACGAAGAACGGCACCAAGACGACGCTGGACCAGAGCGACTTCCTCGCGCTGATGACGGCGCAGCTGAAAAACCAGGACCCGTTCAACCCGGTCGACAACACCCAGATGGTCGCCCAGATGGCGCAGTTCTCGTCGGTCGCCGGCATCAGCCAGATGAACGCGACGCTGACCGGCCTGGCGACCAAGCTCGGCGCGACCACCGCTACCGACGCGATGAGCTATGTCGGCAAGACCGTGCTGGTCGAAGGCGACACCGCCTATCCCCGCGCGTCCGGCGGGATCCAGGGCGCCGTCGAGATCGACAAGGCGGCCGACGAGGTCAGCGTGTCGATCACCGATGCCGATGGCGGCACCGTGCGCCAGTTGAAGCTCGGCAAGCATGAAGCAGGCACCGTCACCTATGATTGGGACGGCAAGGATGGCGAAGGCAACGCCGTCACCAACGGCCCGTTCACCGTCAGCGTGTCGGCCAGCAATGCGAACAGCGAGATCGCCAGCCGCTCGCTCGTATGGGCGCCGGTCGAATCCGTGTCGCTGCCGTCCAGCGGCTCGCCCGTCCTCAAGGTCGTCGGAGTCGGCAATGTCGATCCCGATGACGTCCGTTCCGCCGCTTAAAACCGTCTCACGCATTCACAGGAGCAATTCCGATGTCCTTCTACACCGCGCTTTCCGGTCTCCAGGCTTCGCAGACCGACATGGCGACGATCAGCCACAACCTGGCCAACGTCTCCACCACCGGCTTCAAGAAGAGCCGCACCGAATTCGCCGACGTCATCGCGTCCAGCGTGTCCACCGATCCGCGCAAGATGGTCGGATCGGGCGTCGTGGTGAAGGGCAACACGCAGCAGTTCAAGGAAGGCAACCTCCAGACCACCAGCAACGCGCTGGATCTCGCGCTGGTCGGCGAGGGCTTCTTCATCATGAAGGGCACGGGAACCAGCGACTCGGTCAGCTACACCCGTAATGGCAGCTTCTCGGTCGATTCGAACAATAACGTCGTCGACGGCCAGGGCAGCTACCTGATGGTCTACCCGGTCGACAGCGACGGCAACGTCACGGCAACCGGCAATGACGGGCTGACCCAGCTCCAGATTCAGCAGACCAGCGGCTCGCCCAGCGCGACGAAGAACGTCGCGACCGCAGTGCAGGTGTCGTCGACCTCGACCATCAAGGGGGCTGTCGCCAACTACAAGTTCGATCGCACCGACTCCACCACCTACAACAACTCGGTGGCCCAGCGTGTCTACGACGCGAACGGCAATCCGATGACGATGACCAGCTATTACGTCCGGACCAAGGGTGGCACGTCGGCCGTGCCCGCGGCCAACGGCAACCCCGCCGTGGACGCGACCACCGGCGAATGGGACGTCTACACCTTCATCGGCGATGACCCCATGACGGTCGGCACCGGCGCCGCGAAGACCGACAAGGTGACGCTAACGTTTGACGAAAAGGGTGCGATCAAGACGCCTGCAGCGCCGATCGCGTTCAACGAGTTCATGCCCAATTCGGGCGCCGCGGCGCAGACGGTGACGCTGAACCTCGCCAACTCCACCCAGCTGTCCTCGGCTTTCGCCGTTACCAACAAGACGCAGGACGGCGTCGCCGTCGGCCAGCTCGCCGGCGTGACCGTCACCGACTCGGGGCTGATCCGCGCCAGCTTCTCCAACGGCGATATCGTGCCGCTGGGCAAGGTCGCGCTCGGCAAGTTCTCGACGCCCACGGGCCTGCGCCAGGTCGGCGCAGGTTATTGGGAAGCGACCGGCGTGTCGGGCGAGGCGGTGCTGGGCTCGGCCAGCGCCGACGGTTTCGGCAAGCTGATGTCGGGCACTATCGAGGGCTCCAACGTCGACATCACCGAGGAACTGGTCAACCTGATCGCGGCGCAGCGCAACTTCCAGGCGAACGCCAAGGCGCTCGATACCGCCAGCCAGGTCTCGCAGACCATCTTCAACATCCGCAGCTAAGCGCGACGGGATCGGGCGGAGATCGGTAGATGGACAAGTTGGTCTATACGGCGGCGACGGGGCTCAGGGCGCACATGGCTGCCCAGTCCGCGATCGCCAACAACATGGCGAACGCGTCCACCACCGGCTTCCGCGCCGACCGCGTCGTGTTCGACCGCATCATGATGACCGGCGGGGGCTCCACGCTGGAGGCGCGGATGCCTACCAGCGAAGAGGTGACCGATGCCGACCGCAAGGCGGGGGCGATCCAGTCCACCGGCCGCGACCTCGACGTGGCGGTCACGGGCGGCAGCGACTGGCTGACGGTGCAGGCGGCGGACGGCAGCGAAGCCTATACCCGGCGCGGCGACCTGGAAGTGGCGCCGTCCGGCGTGCTCCAGACCGGCGACGGCTATATCGTCCAGGGGCAGTCGGGGCCGATCACCGTGCCGCCGCACGACAGCCTGACCATAGCAGCCGATGGCACGATCAGCATCGTGCCCCAGGGCGGCGATCCCCGGAACCCGCAGGCGCTCGACCGGCTGAAGCTGGTCAGCGACAAGGGCACGGCGACGTTGAAGGGGCTGGACAACCTGCTGCGCGTGCGCGGCGGCGGCACCCTGCCGGCCAATCTGGACGCCAAGGTCCAGGCGGGCGCGCTGGAAGGATCCAACGTCAACATGACTCAGGCGCTGGTCGACATGATCGAAAACCAGCGCAGCTACGAGGTACAGGCCAACCTGATGAAATCGGCCAAGGACATGGACGAGACCAGCACCTCCGTGATGCGTCTCCCGAGCTAAGGAACAGACACGATGTCTTCCGCCGCCATGCACATCGCGCGTACCGGGCTCGACGCCCAGGATACGCGGATGCGCGTCATTTCGAACAATCTCGCCAACGTGAACACGACGGGGTTCAAGAAGGACCGCGCCGCGTTCGAAACGCTCGCCTATCAGACGATCACCGCGCCCGGCGCGCAGTCGACGGCGGAAACGAAATACGCGACCGGCCTCAACCTCGGCACCGGCGTCCGCATCCAGGGCACCGCGCGCATCGACACGCAGGGGACGCTCCAGACCACGGGCAACAGCCTGGACCTGGCACTGGACGGCGACGGCTATTTCCAGGTGCAGCTGCCGGGCGGCCAGCTGGGCTATACCCGCGCGGGCAATTTCTCGCGCAGCCCGGAAGGGCTGCTGGTCACCTCCGAAGGTTATCAGGTGCAGCCGGGCATCACCGTGCCGGCCAACGCGACCTCCATCTCGATTGGCACCGACGGCACGGTCACCGCGCAGATCCCCGGCCAGACCGAGGCGAACAATCTGGGCCAGATCCAGGTGGCGAGCTTCCCCAATTCGGCGGGGCTCCAGTCCAAGGGCGACAACTACATGCTGGAGACCGCGGCCAGCGGCGCCGCCAATCTGGGCGTCGCCGGGCAGGACGGGCGCGGCAACATCCGCCAGGGGATGCTGGAAGGCTCCAACGTCAACGTCGTCGAGGAGCTGGTCGACATGATCGAGACCCAGCGCGCCTATGAGGTCAATTCCAAGATGATCTCGGCCACCGACGACATGCTGAAATACATTAACCAGAATATCTGAGCCGGTACGCAGACATGGCCCTTCGTCCTTCTTCGCTCGCCGCCAGCCTGCTGGTCCTCGCCGCGCTGGCGCCGGGTCAGGCCCATGCGGGCCTGTTCGGGAAGAAAGCACCCCCCGAGGATTTCAGCGTCGCGCGGGCGCCGGTCGCACTGCCGCCGGTCGCCGCCAACGGCGCCATTTTCCAGACTGGCGATGGCTATGCCGCGCTGTACGAGGGCTGGCGCGCACGCCGTGTCGGCGATCCGCTGACCATCGTGCTGGTCGAGCGCACCGCAGCCTCCAAATCGGCGAGCTCCAAGCTCGATTCGCAAGGATCGGGTAGCGTCACGCCGCCATCCACCGGCCTGCTCGACCTGTTCAAGCCGTCCGACGTGTCGGCTAGCGGCAGGCGCGGGTTCGACGGCAAGGGGCAGGCCGACCAGGCCAACTCGCTGTCCGGCGAAGTCTCGGTGACCGTGGCGGAAGTCTATCCCAACGGTACCATGATGGTGCAGGGGCAGAAGCGCGTGACGCTAAAC
>CAKTFL010000155.1 GCA_934555855.1 uncultured Sphingomonas sp.
GGGCTGGGCGGCCGCGACTTCTCGATCGTGGGCCAGCGCCTGGAAGCTCCGGATCGGAGCTGATGGCGTTCTGCTGCCGTCGCATCACTTGTCATGGTGCGACAGCAGCAGGCCAGGTCGCGTTCAGCGCGGCGTGTAGGAGACGAGCTGCGCCGCATTGGCGTGGCTCGTCTCCGCGCTGGCGCTGGCCATCACGTCCGCCGGCACCAGATTGTCGGCGGGCTGATATCCTTCGCCGACAGGCTCGTCCGTCACCTCGACCGTGGTGCCGATCTGCGTCACGCTGAACAGCTTCACCGCAAACGCCTTGGGCACACGGATACAGCCATGCGATGCCGGGAAGCCCGGGTTCCTGCCCGCGTGGATGGCGATGCCGTCCCACGTAAGCCGCTGCATGTAGGGCATCGGCGCGGCGTTGTAGAGGTTGGACTTGTGATCCTTGTTCTTCTGAAGGATCGGATAAACGCCGATCGGCGTCTCTTTGCCTTCCCTGCCGGTCGACACGGTCGACATGGCAATCAGCGTCGAATTCCTGTAGACATAGGCGCGTTGATCGGCGATGCTTACAACGATCCTGATGTCACCCGCTTCTCCGGTATCTTGCCAGGCGAAGCTGTTGGGGGTCAGCGTTGCCGCCTCCTCGGTGGTCAGCGCTCCACCCATTGCGGCCTGAGCCGTTGACGCGATAAAAATGCTAGCCAGCAGCGAGCCGGCCAGGACGAATCCCTTCACGGTTGCACTCCCTGATACGCAAGGTCTGGGGTCTTAACGCACGTCAGTGACAAAGGTGCCCGATCGTTTTGCGACGAACCGTGGCGGCGCTGCGCCGGAACAAGTCCAACGAACCGCAACCGGCTACAAACGCTAGAGAAATGATATCGTTCAACCTCTATATCGATGCCTGTGAGCGGTTTGGGCATGAGCGGGGAAAGAATGAACGAGACGCTGGAATCGGTGCGCGGTCGGCGCGCGGTGCTGAAGAACGGTCTGGTCCTGACGGGTGCGCTGGCCGTGCCGGGTGCCGTGTCGGCTGCCGGAAAGCCTCAGGTCGAGGGGATGAAGCTGCCGCAGCCGCTTCGCCCGGCCGGAGTAGCCGCTGCCCCGATCACCAGCCCGCGCGTCGTCCGGCCGGAGCTGCTGCGGCGTGCCATGGCTGCGCTGGACCGCCATTCCGGCCAGATCCGCAACCGCGACCGGATCGCGATTGCGGACTTCGCCGCGCCGTCGGCACAGCGTCGCTTCCACCTCGTCAACCTGATCGACGGGTCCAGCACCTCGTTCCTGGTCGCGCATGGCAGCGGGTCGGACCCGTCGCACACCGGCTGGCTGAACCGCTTCAGCAACGCGCCGGGCTCCAACGCCTCGTGCGAGGGCGCGTTCGTTACCGACAACTACTATGTCGGCAAGCATGGCCGGTCGCAGCGGCTGATGGGCCTCGACCCCACCAACGACAATGCGCTGGCTCGCGCGATCGTCGTCCATGCCGCCTGGTATTCCAACCCCGACATGCTGGCGACGCACGGAATGCTTGGGCGCAGCCAGGGATGCTTCGCGGTCGGCGAGGCCGATCTGCCGCGGGTGTTTGACCGGCTCGGCGAGGGCCGGATGATCTACGCCGCCAAGATCTGAGCCGATCCCGACGGGCTTGTCCTCTCCGCCGCCCGCGCTAGGCTCAGGCGCGGCAGGGGAGGATCATGGCCACAGCAGCGCAGCACCAAGCCGTCGCACCGACGACGGCCGACATTCGTCTCGTCATCTCGGCGTCCGCGCTGGGCACGGTGTTCGAATGGTACGACTTCTTCATTTACGGCACGCTGGCGGCGTCGGGGATCATCGGGCGCACCTTCTTCCCCGCCGGTAACGAGGTCGTTCAGACGCTGCTCGCCTGGGCGGGGTTCGCGGTCGGGTTCGGTTTTCGCCCGCTCGGCGCGGTGCTGTTCGGCTATCTGGGCGACCGGCTGGGGCGCAAATACACGTTTCTGGTCACGATCGCGCTGATGGGCATTGCGACGGCCGGGGTGGGCCTGATCCCCTCCGCCGCGGCGATCGGCTTGGCCGCGCCGTTTCTGGTGCTGCTGCTCCGCGTGGCGCAGGGGTTGGCGCTGGGGGGCGAATATGGCGGCGCGGCCATCTACGTCGCCGAACATTCGCCGCCGGGCAAAAGCGGCTTCTACACCAGCTTCATCCAGGCCGGCGTCGTGGGCGGATTCATCCTCAGCCTCGCGGTGGTGCTGGCGACCAAGGGGCTGCTGTCTGGGGCCGCCTGGAGCAGCTGGGGCTGGCGCCTGCCATTCCTGTTCTCGCTGCTGCTGCTCGCCATCTCCCTGTGGATGCGGCTGAAACTGTCCGAAAGCCCCGTGTTCCTCGCCATGCGCGAAGAGGGCGAGCGCGCGCGCAACCCTTTTCTTAGCACCTTCACTTATCCCGGCAATGTCCGGCGAATGCTGGTCGTGCTGTTCGGCATCGCCGCCGGGCTGACCGTGATCTGGTACACGGCCATGTTCACGGTGCTGTCGTTCCTCCACACGACGATGCGGGTGCAGGAGACCGCGGCGCAGCTGATCGTCGGCGCCGGCGCGCTGATGGGCCTTGTGTGGTTCATTCTGTTCGGCCGCCTGTCGGATCGCGTCGGGCGCAAGAAGCCGATCGTGATCGGCTATGCGGCGACGCTGGTGCTGCTGTTTCCGATCTTCTGGGTCATCGCCTCGGCCGCCAATCCCGGCCTGTCCCGCGCCGCCGCGCAAGCGCCGGTGATCGTGTCGGGCCCGCACTGCCGCTACAGCCCCTTTGCCGCCGAACAGGCGGACCGATGCGGCCGGCTGCTCGATTATTTCAGCAAGAAGGGCATTGCTTATGCCAAGGAGACCACGCCCGCGACCGTGGTTACCATCGGCGGCGAGCCCCAGCCCGACCTATCACCCGCTGCGCTCGATATTGCGCTGGAGCGGGCCGGCTATCGCCTCGATCCGGTCAGCCCCTCGGCCGGCAACATCGCGATGATCCTGCTCGCGATACTGACGCTCGCTGCCTTGTCGGGCGCGACCTATGGCCCGGTCGCCGCCCTGCTGTCCGAGATGTTCCCGCCAGCGATCCGATATTCCTCGCTGTCGATCCCCTATCATGTTGGCACCGGCTATTTCGGAGGCTTCCTGCCGTTCTTCAGCCAGTATATCGTCGCGAAGACGGGGAATCCCTTTGCTGGCCTGTGGTACACGGAGGTGGTGGTGGCGCTGGCGCTGGTCGTGACACTGGTCGGCTTGCGGGAGCCCGCGCGCGCCGTTTAGACGCGGGCAGGTGATCGACCTTCCTCCCGCCCCGCACCGTCTTTGCCTCGACAGCAGGGCGCTCGTCCAGAATTGGCAGGCGCTCGACCGGCTGAGCGGCGCCGCATCGGCGGGGGCGGCGGTCAAGGCCGACGGCTATGGCATTGGCGCCATCGAGGTGAGCCGTCGCTTGGCTGCCGCCGGTTGCCGCGATTTCTTTGTGTCGAGCTGGGCAGAGGCGGGGGCGCTCGCGCCGCTCGGGCTTCGGCTCGCGGTGCTGCACGGCGTGCGCGAGGAGGACATGGCGATCGCGGCCGCCGGCTTTGCCCGCCCCGTGCTCAGCACGCCGCTACAGGTCGAGCGCTGGCGCGCGGCGGCAGCCGGGCCTTGCGACGTGATGGTCGACACCGGCATGAACCGGCTTGGCGTGTCGCCGGACGCAGTTGCGACGGGCCTGCTCGACGGGCTGGACATCAACACGCTGCACAGCCATCTCGCCTGCGCCGACGAACCGGACAGCGCGATGAACGAGCGCCAGCGCGCGCGCTTCGCCGCGTTGAAGGGGCGAACCGGGGCCGCCCGCATGAGCCTCGCCAACTCGGCCGGCATCACGCTAGGCGGTAGCTTCCACTTCGACCTGACCCGGCCGGGGCTGGCGCTGTACGGCGGTGTGCCGTCGCCTGCGCTGGCGGGGATCATCGGTCAGGTCGCCGAGCCTCAGGCGCAGATCCTGCAACGGCGCACCGTCCTGGCCGGCGATGCGGTCGGCTACAACGCCACCTGGACTGCCTCCGCCGACACCGAGGTGGCGATCATCAATCTCGGCTATGCGGATGGCTATCTGCGCGGCTTCTCGGACAGCGGCCGCGCAGAAGTCGGCTGCACTGTCCTGCCGGTGATCGGGCGGGTATCCATGGACCTTGTAGCGCTGGACGTGACCCGCGCATCCGAGCTGGCCGAGGGCGATTGGGTGAGCATGGCCTATGACCTGCCCGCTGCCGCAGAAGCGTCGGGCCTGTCGCAATACGAGCTGCTGACCGTCCTCGGTAGCCGGTTCGACCGGGTGTGGACCGACTGAACCGGCCTCAGCGTCGGATCACCGCTCCACGCACAGGGCGATGCCCATGCCACCGCCGATGCACAGCGTCGCCAGCCCCTTGCGGGCATCGCGGCGACCCATTTCATACAACAGGCTGGTCAGCACCCGCGCACCGCTGGCGCCGATGGGATGGCCGATCGCGATGGCGCCGCCATTGACGTTCACCCGGTCCGGGTTCCAGCCCATCTCGCGCCCGACCGCCAGCGCCTGCGCGGCGAACGCCTCATTCGCCTCAATCAGGTCCAGATCCGCCACCGTCCAGCCCGCCTTGTCGAGCGCGCGGCGGGTCGCCGGTACCGGCCCGATGCCCATGACGGAAGGGTCCACGCCCGCCGATGCCCAGCTCACGATGCGCGCCAGCACCGGCGCGCCACGGCGCTCGGCCTCCTCGCGGCTCATCACCACCAGCGCGGCCGCTCCGTCGTTCAGGCCGGACGCATTGCCTGCCGTGACCGTGCCGTCCTTGCGGAAAGCGGGGCGCAGGCCGGCCAGGCTCGCCACCTCGACGCCGTCGCGGATATATTCGTCGCGGTCGTGGACGGTGTCGCCCTTGCGGCCCTTGATGGTCACGGGCGCGATCTCGTCGGCGAAGCGGCCGGCGGCGCGGGCTGCTGCCGCCTTGTTCTGGCTGGCGACGGCGAACGTGTCCTGCTCCTCGCGGCCGATCTGGTACTGGTCGGCGAGATTCTCGGCCGTGATCCCCATGTGATAGCCGTTGAAGACGTCAGTCAGCCCGTCCTTGATCATTGTATCGACCAGCTCCAGCGCACCCATCTTCTGCCCACCGCGCAGCGTCTGGGCATGGGGGCTGAGCGACATGGATTCCTGCCCGCCCGCGACGACGATGTGCGCGTCGCCCGTCCGGATCGCCTGCGCGGCCAGTGCCACTGCCCTCAGGCCGGAGCCGCAAACTTGGTTGATGCCCCAGGCGGGCACCTCGCGCGGGACGCCAGCCGCCATCGATGCCTGACGCGCGGGGTTCTGCCCTTGCGCGGCGGTGAGCACCTGGCCCAGGATCACCTCCGACACATCGTCCCCCGTGACCCCTGCCTGAGCGAGCGCCGCCTCGATCGCGATCCGGCCGAGTTCGTGCGCGGGGGTGGAGGCGAACGCGCCGAGGAAGCTGCCCACGGGGGTACGCTTGGCGGCGGTGATGACGACGTCGGTCATGCGGCGATTCCTCTCCAGATCTGATCTTCACCTAGCGCGGGGAAGCGTCGTGATCCAGTCGGCGAGCGGTTCCCACAAACGCGCGCGGGCGCGGCTGCCCACCATCATTCCGACATGCCCCGCGTCGATGTCGCGTCGATCCGCCAGCCCGAGCGCTGTTGCGGCTGGGACGATGCGGTCGGTCAGCGATACGAACTCGACGGTGGGACAGGGCAGGGCGAGTGGATCGACCTGCCGCCCCGCGACTTGCCATGTCC
>CAKTFL010000156.1 GCA_934555855.1 uncultured Sphingomonas sp.
AGTTCGCACAGCTCGGCAAGCAGCCCGAGCTGGCGCAGCCGGCGGCGCTGGGCGACGCTTCGGGCGCGGGCAAGCAGCGCGCGCGCGGTGTCGAGCGCGCCTTCATCGGCCGCGCTGTGCGCTGCGGTGAAATAGGCTGCGGCATAGACATCGACCCAGCCATCAGACTGCTCCATGTGCGGCAGCGCCCATTCGAGCAGCGCGCTCGCTTCGGCCGCACGGTCCTGCTCGTAGAGCAGCTCCGCTTCGAAGGCGGCGCAATTGGCGGCGAGGTCGGAGCGTGCGCCGAAATGCGCCTCGATCTCTCCACGCGCCAACGCCAGCACCGTCACCGCATCCTTGAGCCGCCCCTGCGCCTCGCGGATTCGCGCCTCATGAAAGCGGGTGAACATCTCGCTATAAGGCGAGCCCATCGCCTGATAATGCGCCCGCGCCGCCAGGGTCGGCTCCATCGCGCGCTCGAGCCAGCCACCCTCATAATATTTGGAGGCCAGCGACTCGCTGACGTTGGCGAGGATCAGATGGTCGTCGGCCGGCAGGGTCCGCAGCAGCGCCTCACGCGCGAGCAGGTCTTCCAGCGCCATCGGCTGGTTCTCGTACTCGGCCAGGATGTCGCCGACGACGCGGATCTCGGTCCACAGATCGGGCGAGGTATCTTCCCGCCCCGAACGGGCAACCTGGCGATCATAGGCGAGCCGTGCGGCGTGCATTCGGCCGCATTTCATGTCGAGATAGAGCCTGGCCAGCACCAACGCCGGCCTGGCGTCGATCTCCGCCGAGCTTAGCCGGGCAAGGGCGCGCTCGACCAGTTGCAGCTGTCCCTGCGGGATCAGCCGCCAGCCCCCGGCATCTTCCAGCACCCCCGCGAGCAGCGCGCTGTCTTCCGCCTCGATCGCATGGCTGATCGCGTCGGCCGTTTCCTCGCGCGCGTCGAACCATAGGGCCAGACGGTGGTGGAGCCTGCGATATTCACCAATGTCACGCCGGGCGAGTCGCTCGCGCAGATACTCGGCGAAGAGCTGGTGATAGCGCCAGGCGTCGCGGGCCGGCGAAAGCGGGGTGAGCAGCACGCCCTGCTGCTCCAGCCGTTCGAGCAGCAATCCGCCATCCTGGCGGTCGCAGATCAGGTTGAGCGCTTCGCCACTTACCCGCCCGAGCAGCGAGGTCCGCAGAACCACTTCCTGCACATCCTCGGGCAGCGACATCAGCACCTGTTCGGAGAGATAGCCGGCCAGTTCCGAGCCCGAGCCCCCTGCCCCACCAACGAAGCTGCGCCGGTCGAGGCCACGCTTGAGCGAAAACAAGGTGAGTTGCAGTGCGATAGGCCAGCCTTCGGTGCGCTCGACAAGGCTGCGGACATCCTCGTCGCCCAGCCCTATACCCTCGACCCGGGCCAGCATCTCCTCGGCCTCCGGGCTGGAGAATCTGAGGTCCTCGGCGGATAGTTCCAGCAATTGCCCTTCGGCGGCGAGCACTGCCTGGCCAAGCCGCGGATAATCGCGTGAAGCGATGATGAAGTGGCAGTTGCGCGGAGCTAGCCGGATCAGCGACTGGAGAAAATCGAGCACCTCGACACTCTCGGCGGAATGGAGGTCGTCCAGGATCAGCACCGTCTGGCGCGGATCGCGGGCCAGGCGGTTGATGATTGCGGAGAGTGCCGCGCGTGGCGGCATACTGGAAGAGACAGGCTCGCCCTCCTCTTCGCTCTCGCCGCTGATGGCATAAGCGAGATATTGGGCCAGGCGTTTGGCATCAGCGTCGTCGCGTTCGAGCGTTAGCCAGGCGACAAGCCGGTCGCTTGCCTCCAGGCGCCGCCGCCACTGGGCAAGCAGGCTGGTCTTGCCATAGCCGGCCGGCGCAAGAATTAGCGTCAGCCTCCGTCCGAGCGCACCGTCCAGACGGTCGAGCAGCGCGTCGCGGCGGATCTGGTCGCCCATCCACACCGGCGGCGCGACTTTGGTCGGGATCAGTTCGTCTATCGCGGCTACTCCATGGCGAGTCGCTAGACTGTCCATGATATAGGAAAGTCGCACGAGGGGACGCAACTTACCCGTTCGAACGTCCCGATTACCCGTTCGCCGACCCCGCGCACCCGTTTCCCACATTGCGCGGCGAAGCGGCGGGCCCTTAGCTCGCCACGGGAGAGGATATGCCAAAGGATCGGTGCAGCGTACGAGTCGGAGTCGATGTCGGAGGGACGAACACCGACGCCGTACTGATGGATGGGGCCGAGGTGGTCGCCTGGACCAAGAAGCCGACCACGGCGGATGTAGGGTGGGGCGTTGCCGCCGCAATCAAGGCGGTGCTGGCCGACGCGAGGGTCACCCCGGAGGCGGTGGCATCGGTGATGATCGGGACGACCCATTTCACCAACGCGCTGGTGGAGCGCAGCAAACTCGACCGGGTCGGCATCCTGCGGCTCGCCAGCCCGGCCGGCGAGGCGTTGCCGCCGATGACGGGGTGGCCAGAGGCGCTGGCGGCGCAGATCAATCCCAAGACCTACCTGCTTCCCGGCGGGTTTGAGTTCGATGGGCGCGAGATAGCTCCGCTCGACAAGTCGGCAGTGCGGGCAGCGGCACGCGAACTCCGCGACGCAGGCATCAACTCGATCGCGATCAGCAGCGTTTTCGCGCCGGTGAACCCGTCGATGGAAGAACGCGCTGCCGCGCTGGTGGCCGAGGAGCATCCGGACGCACGGATCACGGTTTCACACACGCTCGGGCGGATCGGTTTCGTCGAACGAGAGAATGCCACGATTCTAAACGCCGCCTTGGGCAGCCTGGCGGCACATGTCGTCGCCTCGTTCGAACGGGCGCTTGTCGAGATCGGCATCGACGCTCCGCTCTATCTCTCGCAGAACGACGGCACGCTGATCTCGGCAACCCATGCTTCGGCCTATCCGGTGCTGACGATCGGATCGGGCCCGACCAATTCAATGCGGGGCGCCGCCTTCCTGACCGGCGTGCGTGATGCGATCGTGCTCGACGTGGGCGGGACCACCACCGATCTGGGCGTGCTGGCCAATGGGTTTCCGCGGGAGTCATCGGTCGCTGTCGATATCGGCGGGGTGCGGATCAACTTTCGTATGCCGGACATTCTGGCGCTCGGACTGGGCGGCGGCACGCGCATCCATCTCGATCCGACGCGCTACGACGCCGACGCGATTGCCGACGAGGAGTTGCGCGTGGGTCCGGATTCAGTGGGCTTCCGCATCACCGAACAGGCGCGGCTGTTCGGGGGCGCCACACTGACGGCCAGCGATGTCGCGGTCGCTGCCGGGCACGCGCATTTCGGGGACCCGGACAAGCTGCCCGCCCTTTCGGAGAAGGTGCGCGACGCAATTTGGGCGCGGATGCAGGCAATGCTGGAGGAAGCGGTCGACCGCATGAAGACCAGTCGCGGCGAAGTGGTACTGCTGGCCGTGGGTGGCGGCAACTTCCTGGTGCCTGACACCCTGAACGGCGCGACCCGGATAGTTCGCCCGCCGCATGCCGCCGTCGCGAATGCCGTGGGCGCGGCGATCGCGCAGGTGGGCTCGATGGTCGATCAGGTCGTGTCCTTCGATCGCGAGCCGCGCGACGCTGCACTGGAACGACTCAGCAAGGAAGCGCGCGAACAGGCGATCGCAGCCGGCGGCGTTCCCGATAGCGTCGAGATTGTGGAGCTGGACGAGGTGTATCTGAGCTATCTGCCGGGCCGTGCCGCCCAAATCCGCGTTCGCGCCGTAGCGGACCTTGCCAGCCTTCCTGCCCTGGTCGCACATGCGGATTGATCGTCAGGCGCTGCTCGATCTCGCCACCGGCGCCGCTTTTCTGGGGTCGGGCGGCGGCGGGGACCCCTATCACTCGCGGCTGCTCGGCGAGGCCGAGATCGCGCGGCGAGGCCCGTTCCATTTGGTCGCGCTCGATGACCTCGCCGACGACACGCTAATCGCGCCATGCGGCTGGGTTGGCGCGCCGACCGTCTCCGCGGAAAAGCTGCCGAACGGTCAGGAAGCCCTGCTCGGCCTGCGCGAACTGGAGCGGATCCATGGCCGCCCGATCGATGCCGTGATGCCGATCGAGATTGGCGGCGGCAACGGACTGGCACCTCTGCTGGCCGCGGCCGAGCTGGGGATTCCGGTGGTCGATGCGGACGGCATGGGCCGGGCCTTCCCCGAATCGCAGATGACGGTGTTCAGCATCGACGGGCTTTCGGCCTGCCCCTCGGTCGTCACGTCGGCAAGCGGCGAGCTGCGGCTGATCGAGACCGAGGACAATCTGGAGCACGAGCGCTTAGCGCGGCAGCTCTCGATCGAGTTCGGTGGAAACGCGCACATGGTGGAATATCCGCTGACGGGCGCGCAGGCGAAACGCCACGCGATCGGGGGCAGCATCGCGGCGGCGGTCGCGATCGGCGCGGCGGTGCGGATCGCACGCGCCAACGGCGACGATCCCTTCGAGGCGCTGCACAAGGCGGTGACGTCCAGCGGGCTTTATCCCTTCGCCGGCACGATCTTCGAAGGAAAGGTCGTGGATGTCGAACGCGAGACCAAGGGCGGCTTTTCGATCGGCCATGTCGTCATCGAGGGATTCGGCGGCGAAGGGCGGATGGATCTGGAGTTCCAGAACGAGAACCTGATCGCGCGGGTAAACGGCGAGGTGCGCGCGATGGTGCCCGACCTGATCACGGTGATGGATCGCGAGACTGCCGACAGCATCGTCACCGAGCGGCTGAAGTTCGGCCAACGGGTCAGGGTGGTCGGTGCCGCCGCGCCGGCGGTGTTGCGCGCCGAGCGGGCGCTGGCCTTTGTCGGTCCGGGCGCCTTCGGCTTCTCGGAAGCCTATCGGCCGATCGAGGACCTGAACGGCTGGACCCGCGGATGAGCCACGAAGCTGACGACGCCTATGCCCATTCGCCGGTGCCCCAGGGCATCACCGTTCCCGGGTGGCGCGTCGGGCTGATCGTCGCCAGCTTCTCGATCGGCCTACCCGACTTTCTCAACGGCGCGCACAATGCGCTGGCGCTGGGCCTTCCGGGCGCGCTGATCGCCGCGCTGATCGCCGGCCTGATCCTGTGCGTCGGCGGGTCGATGACCGCCCTCGTCAGCGTCCGCACCCGGCTTTCGACCTATCTGCTCGTCCGCCGATCCTTTGGCACGGGCGGGGCAGCGCTGATCAACACGGTGATCGCGCTGATCCATTTCTGCTGGTTCGGGGTGAATGCCTCCTTCTTCGGCGAGGCAATGGTCGAGGCGGCCAAGGCGAACGGCCTGCCCGGCAATTTCGCGGCGTTCGTCGTGCTGGGCGCAATCCTGATGATGGGATCGACCCTGATCGGCTTCCGCGCGCTCGACCGGCTGGCGTTGGTTGCGGTGCCGCTGCTGGCGGCGGTGCTGCTCGCCGTCGTGGGGGCGACGTTGCAGACGCACGGCTTCGTCACCGCGCGCCCCTCCAATCCTCCCGAGCCGATGACGCTCGGCATCGCGGTCTCCGCCTTGATCGGGTCCTACATGCTCGCGGTGGCGACCATGCCCGACCTGTCGCGCTATACCGGCACGCCGCGCGGGGCGATCGCCAGCATGGCGCTATCCTTCCCGATCGCGACGCCGCTGATGATGACCGCCGCAGCGATCCCGGCACTGGCGACGCATGAAACCAGCGTGATGAAGCTGGTGACCGCCTATGGCTTCGGCACGCCGGTGCTGTTCCTGCTCGGCGCGATCCCCGCCTTCGACGCCGCCACCCGCTTCGCGCTCGACACGCGCCTGCTGGGCAACCAGCTGGCACAGGCGCGGAC
>CAKTFL010000157.1 GCA_934555855.1 uncultured Sphingomonas sp.
GGATCAGGGTCCAGATCGCCGCTACCCCGATCACGCCCGCACCCATGAAGCGCACGTCGCGGCCGAACACGCCGCCTACCCAGTCGGACAGCGCGCCCGTCGCGGGGGTCGCGGCGGTCAGCACCGGCAGCGCCACGCCGCAGCCGATCACGATCCCCGCCAGCATTGCCAGCCCGACCGACAGGCCGACCAGGTGCCCGACCCCGATCAGCGCGAAGGACAGCCCCGCCGACACGGTAGATGCGCCGCCGCCGACCCGGAAGAAGCTGGTCGCCTCCGCCGCCACCAGCCGGGTCTGCGTCGTGATCGCATAGCCCGCCGAGGCGAGCGCGCTGACGATGATGGTCCTGAGGCCGCGCGCGCTGTCCGCCTCGCCCTCCCGGCTGCCCGCGCCGACCCGCAGTACCTCGGCGGCGGCATGGCCCTCCGGATAGGGGAGCGGGCTGTCGACGACCAGCGCCCGGCGCAGCGGCACGGAGAACATGACGCCCAGCAGCCCGCCCGTCGCGGTGATGCCGGCGGTCATCAGATAGGGAAAGCCGTTCCACCAGCCGATCATCACCAGCCCCGGCAGCACGAAGATGATCGCCGCCAGCGTTCCCGCCGCCGACGCGACCGTCTGGACGATGTTGTTCTCCAGCATCGTCGCGCCGGGCAGGTAGCGCAGGATCGCCATGGAGATCACCGCCGCCGGGATCGAGGTGGCGAAGGTCAGCCCGACCTTCAGCCCCAGATACACGTTGGCGGCGGTGAACAGCAGGGTGATGATCCCGCCGAGCAGGATGCCGCGGACGGTCAGCTCGGCGGGGGAAGCGGGGGATCGGACGGTCACGGAACCTCGTGTGGCGGGGTGGAAGAGGAGGTGAAGTGGAGAAAGTGGAGAGTGTCCGGTACATCCTCCAGGTCGCTCCCGACGCCTGCCACGCAGGGCGGGAAGCGGGACGCAGGGGAGGAACGCTCGGGCATCCGTTCTACGTGCCAGAGCCACGCCGTGTAGGACAGCATCCTTTCTCACAACGCCGCGACACCGCCGGTCGTTTCGCGCCGGGAACATGTGTGACCGCTGCCGGTTGTGATCTGCACGAGCAATGTTTCGTCACGTTTAGGGAGAGCCCATCATGTTGTGGACAATCGCGATCATCCTGCTGATCCTCTGGCTGCTGGGCTTCAGCCTGCACGTTGCGGGCGGATTGATCCATATTCTGCTGGTGGTCGCGCTGATCGTCGGTCTGATCCAGCTGTTCAGCGGCCGCCGCGCCGTCTGACGGTCTGTTTGGAAACATACTGAGGCGTGTTTTGCGGTGCCATCAAACTCGCTTTTCGCGAGTGTTAAACAGACTCTGACCCTCGCGCATTTCCCGTGCCGGGCGGCAGCTCGGCACGGGGGAAGCAAGCCTGTTCTCGACAGCCTGCCCGCCCGTCCGCTACCCGCACGGCAGCGGAGGGCAAGAACATGGCAGATGCGTTGCGGGTGGCACTGGCGGGGTTGGGCACGGTCGGGGCCGGGGTGATCCGGCTGCTCGACACCAATGGCGAGCTGATCGCCCGCCGGGCGGGCCGCCCGATCGAGGTCGTCGCGGTGTCCGCGCGGGACCGGCACAAGGATCGCGGCGTCGACCTGTCCCGCTTCGACTGGATCGATGACACGGCGGCGCTTGCCAGCGCGGACGCGGACGTGGTGGTGGAGCTGATAGGCGGCTCGGACGGCCCGGCGCTGACACTCGCCCGGACGGCGCTGAGGAACGGCAAGGGCTTCGTCACCGCCAACAAGGCGATGCTCGCCCATCACGGGCTGGAGCTGGCCCAGGCGGCGGAAGCGGCCCGCGCCCCGCTGAAATTCGAGGCGGCGGTCGCGGGCGGCATCCCGGTGATCAAGGGGCTGCGCGACGGCGCGGCGGCGAACGCCATCTCCCGCGTCTACGGGATACTCAACGGCACCTGCAATTTCATCCTGTCCAAGATGGAGGAGGAAGGCCGCGACTTCGCCGACGTGCTCGCCGAGGCGCAGGCGCTTGGCTATGCGGAGTCGGACCCCAGCTTCGATATCGACGGGGTGGATGCGGCGCACAAGCTGTCGATCCTGGCGGCGCTCGCCTTCGGATCACAGCCGGCGTTCGACGCGGTGGCGGCACACGGTATCCGCGAGGTGCTGGCGGCGGACATCGCGGAGGCGGCGGCGCTGGGTTATCGCATCAGGCTGGTCGGGCTGGCAGAGGCGAGCGGGGACGGATTGTTCCAGCGCGTCCACCCGCATCTGGTGCCCCTCAGCCATCCGCTCGCCCATGTCACCGGATCGACCAACGCGGTGGTGGCGGAGGGCAATTTCGTCGGGCGGCTGCTGTTCCAGGGCGCGGGCGCGGGTGAGGGACCGACCGCGAGCGCAGTGGTCGCCGACCTGATCGACGTGGCGCGCGGGGAGTTCGGCCCTCCCTTCGCGATGCCCTCCGGCGCGCTCGACGTGCCGGTCGCGGCGGACAGCGGCGCGCGGCGGGGCCGGGCCTATGTCCGGTTCAACGTCGCCGACCGGGTCGGCGTGCTGGCGGAGATCGCGGCGGCGATGCGCGACGCGGGCGTGTCGATCGAGAGCCTGATCCAGCGCGGCGTCAATCCCGACGGCAGCGTGCTGGTCGCGATCGTCACGCATGAGGGCCCCGAGCGCTGCGTCGCCCATGCGCTGGAACGGCTGCGCGGTTCGCAAAGCCTGACCGGCGAGCCCTTGTGGATGCACATCCTGGGGTGATGGGAAGATCGCTCGGTCGGCGGCCGGACTCCTTCAGGGCAGGACGTGACCCCCAGCCGGTGGCGCGGGCGGGTTCAGGTCGATGGCGACGCGGCCGCGCTTGTCGGGCTTGCGGGCAAAGACGTCCTTGATCGCCCCCACCGCCGCCGCGATCAGTTCCGGCGGCGGGCCGACGCCGACCGTGCAGCCCCGTTGCACCGCGGCGCAGGGCGTGCCCTCCGCCGCGAGCGCGCCGACGCCATCGAGTTTCGGATTGGACGGGATCGGCCCATAGGGCGGGCCGCGCTCGTCAGGCAGCGGCAGGCGCGCGCCGGTCGTGCCGTCGGCACAGACCACCACGTCCTTGTTCCCGGCCGCCCCGTCATGCCTGGCCGGCTTGTCCTCGCTGGCTGGCGAGCATTCGCGGGCCAGCACCGAAAAGCGCTCGGGCACGGGCGGCGCCGAT
The DNA here is from genome assembly GCA_934555855.1 of uncultured Sphingomonas sp. The sequence continues at coordinate 3,186 of CAKTFL010000157.1, forward strand.
GCCGGGGCGGCCGCCTGGCTTGCCAGCAGCAGGGCAGCGACGATCATGGCGCGGGTTGCCGCATGGTTTCGGTTCGGATGCCGCCCGCGCCGGCCGTCACGCTCCCCCCGGCCATGCCACCGCCGACCAGAAAGGGCGACAGTTCCTCGACCGGGGAGGTGCGATGGAGCAGCCGCGTCCGTTCGGCCCAGGCACCCTCATGATGCGAGTCGCCGGGCGCCGTGGTGACGAACGGCACCCGGAAGCGATCGGCGCGGCGCCGGCCGCAGACGGTGATGTCGGCCGTATCGGGATCGACGACGCAGGGCTGCTCCGGCGCCAGCCGCTCCCGCGCGCGGACGAGGGCGGCATCGTCTGAAAGGGCGGCGGCGAGCAGGAGCATCGCGATCATGGCCGCGAAAGCTAACCCGGCGGCATCCGGCCGGAAAGTGGAATCTATCGCGTCACCGGCGGCACGCGCAGCCGGGGAATGTCGATCGCGGGGCAGCGGTCCATCACCACCTTCAGACCGGCGGCCTCCGCACGCGAGGCCGCGTCGTGATTGACGACGCCGATCTGCATCCACACCGCCCGGGCCCCGACCGCGATGGCCTCGTCGACCGCCTGACCCGCGGCCTCGGGCCGGCGAAAGATATCGACGATGTCGATCGGGTCGCCGAGCTGGTGGAGATCGCGGAACACGAACTCGCCATGGACATGCTCGCCCGTGATCTGGGGATTGACCGGGATCACCCGGTAGCCGTGCCGCTGGAGAAAGGCCATCACGCCATAAGAGGGGCGGGTCGGCCGGTCGGATGCGCCGATCAGCGCGATCGTGCGCGCCTCCGTCAGCAGCGCCCTGATATCCTCGTCACGGGTCAACGGCATGAGCATGTCTCCGATAGGTCCCGGGCGGAACGCGCAGGGGCGCGGCAAGGTCCGGCAGGCGCGCGGGTGGAACTCGGCAAGGCTGTCGCCAGTTGCTGCCCGGCATGTCTGAAGAGGAGTGTTGCGTCATGACCAGGAAGATCATCGCTCTGGCCGTCGCCGGCGCCGCGCTGGCGGGTCCCGCCTTTGCCGGTGACAGGCTGCGTGGGCCGGTCTATTCGGACAGCAACAAGCATTATCTCGATTACAAGACCGACCTCAGCGAGGCGCGGCGTGAGCTGGCGAGCGATCTGCGCCATGCGGACGATGCCGCGGACCGCGAGGATGCCTGGGCGGAATATCGTCGCGAGGTGGCCGATGCGCGCCACGATTTCCGCAAGGAGATGGCCGAGCGCGGCGTGGTAATCCGCCGTTTGCCGCAGGTGATCGTCGAACAGCCCTGAGCGGAGAGCTCAGCTTCCCGCCAGCCAGTCCGCCACCCGTGCCGCGATGGGCGCGAAGATGCGGTCGTCGGGCTCGGCGGCGGGCGGCCTCCCTGCGTCGGAGGCGGTGCGGATCTCGATCGACAGCGGCACCCGGCCGAGGAACGGCAGGCCGAGGCGCGCCGCCTCCGCCTCGGCGCCACCGCGCCCGAACGGGTCGGACACCTCGCCGCAATGCGGGCAGGCGTAACCGGCCATGTTCTCGATCAGTCCGATGATCGGCACCCCGGCCTTGTTGAACAGGTCGATGGCGCGGGTCGCGTCGATCAGCGCCAGGTCCTGCGGCGTGGACACGATCACAGCCCCCGCCGGCCGGTGCTTCTGGATCATGGTAAGCTGCACGTCACCGGTGCCGGGGGGCAGGTCCACGACCAGCGTGTCGGTCGCGCCCCAGTCGGCATCGACCAGCTGACCGAGCGCGCCCGCCGTCATCGGCCCGCGCCAGGCGATGGCGCGACCGGGCTCCACCAGCTGGCCCATGGACAGCATCGGCACGCCATGGGGGGTGGGCACGGGATCGAGCCGCTGGTCGCGCGCGGTCGGCCGCTCGCCCTCGGCCGCCATCAGCCGGGGCTGGGAGGGGCCGTAGATATCGGCATCGACCAGCCCGGTACGCCGGCCCGCGCGGGCGAGCGCGACTGCCAGGTTGGCGGCGACGGTGGACTTGCCGACTCCGCCCTTGCCGGACGCGACCGCGATCAGGCGGCGTTCCGACCGTTCGGCGGTGACCACGATGCGGACCTCGGCACCGGGAACGCTCGCGGCGGCGCGGACATTCGCCTCCAGCGCGTCGCGGGCAGGGGCGTCCAGGCCGGTCGCGTCGAGCACCACGCCGACGCGCGCGCCCTCAATCCGGACGCTGGCGCGGCGGCCAGCCACGGCGGTCACGGCCGCTTCCACTTCGCTGCGATCGATCATGATCCCGCGCATAGGCGAGGGCGGGGCCGCTTGGCACTGTTTTTGTGCCGGGCCGCTACCTATAGAGGTGTGATGACGAGACTGACGGGCTGGCTGAATCGCCCTTCCATCCTCAACGCCGACCAACCCAAGGGCCCCTGGGGCGCGGGACAGGACGACGGTGCGGGTCCGCGCAATCCCTGGGCCGTGCCGCCGGGCGGCAAGCGTCAGAGCACGGCCAAGCCGACCGCGCTGGACGAGTTCCTGAAGCGGGCGCGCGGCAGTGGCGGGGGCGGCGGGGGTGGCGGCTTTGGCGGCCTGCCGGGTGGCGGCAATG
>CAKTFL010000158.1 GCA_934555855.1 uncultured Sphingomonas sp.
AATGATCGCGATCCGCATTGCCGGCATGCTGCCCCGCAACACGGGGCGACGCAAGGTTCGGCCGATGCCGTGCGGCGCAGGCCGGGCGCCGTTCTCCTCGTGCGAAGCAAGTATGACGATCGTTTGACAAGCTACAGGATGATGTACAGTATACGGTATATACAAAATTAAAGCTGCACCAGGCGTGTTTCAAGGGGGACGGAATGAAGAAGAAGCTGGGGTTGTTCGTTACCACTGCGCTTGCCTCCGCTGGCTTGGCGGTTTCCGCCACCACCGCCATGGCGCAGGAGGCCGCGGTCGATCGGCAAGGCGCCGCGGCCGATCAGGCCAGCGGCACGCCGCGCACCGTCATCGTCGATCCGACCGGCACGCCAGGGGGCAGCCGCAACGACGTGCTCGTCGTCGGCGTGCGCGGCAGCGTCGCCACCGCCGCCGCCAAGAAGCGCAACGCCAAGCAGATCGTCGACTCGGTTGTGTCCGAAGACGCCGGCAAGCTGCCCGACAACAACGTGGTCGAGGCGCTGTCGCGCGTCACCGGCGTGCAGATCACCCGCGAGCGCGGGCAGGGTCAGGACGTCGCGATCCGCGGTCTGGCCGGGGTGCAGACGACGATCAACGGCAATAACACCAATCTGGGCCAGGATCGGTCGATCAACCTTTCCGACGTCCCCGCCGAACTGATCAAGTCCGTCGATGTCTACAAGACCCGTACCGCCGATCAGGTCGAGGGCAGCATCGCGGGAACGGTGAACGTCGAACTCCGTCGGCCGCTGGACCTCGCCAAGGGACTGACCGTGGCGGGCAGCATTCGCGGTTCCTATGACGATGTGGCCAAGAAGGTCAGCCCTTATGGAAGCCTGCTGGTCGCGGACCGCTTCCAGACCGGCATCGGTGAGATCGGCATCCTGCTGAACGGATCGCTGACCCGAACCAATTACCTGGAAACCTATATCGACAGCGAGTCGCCCGATCTGGTCTGCTGCTCGGGCGACCTCAATACCTCCTGGGGACGATTGCCGGCGAGCCAACGCGGCATCGTCGTTCCCTACCGCGCCCAATATGGACTGGAGGAAGGGCGGGTGGACCGCCCGTCGCTCAACGCGGTGCTGCAGTGGAAGCCGCGCGACAACCTCTTTTTCGTGCTGGAAGGCGGCTATATCGGCTCCAGCGAGCAGCGGCAGGTCGATCGACTTTACGCGCTGATGCGCGAACCCGCTGCCACGCTGAGCAACATCAGGCTGGGTCCCGACGGCAAGATCATCAGCGGCATCACGGTCAACCAGGCGGCGAATATCCCGGTCGGGATCGACTCGCTGTATAGCGAGATAGACAGCAAGCTTTACACCACCAACTTCGAGACTCACTGGAGCAGTGAGCGAGCACAGGTGAATGCCAGCGTCCAGTATAACTGGAGCAACGTGTCGGATTACAATGTCGAGCATCTGACCCGGCCGTTTGGACTGACCTCCGCGACGATCGATTTCCAATCCGACCTTTATCCGGGCGGTGTTCCGTCGATCACCCTCAACGGTGTCGACCTCGGCAATATCGCCAACTATGGCGTGGACAGATTCCAGGATCGTCAAGGGCGGTCGACGAACAAGGAATTCGTGTCGCAGGCCGACATCACGCTCAAGCTTAGTGACGCCAGCTTCCTTCGTTCGCTTCAGGTCGGAACTCGGTTCAATCGCCGGACGCCGCGCAGATATTATGGGTATCGCGACGGCTTTCCGCGCGTGAATGGAGCGCTGGCGCCGCTGACCGGCTTCCCCGGCGCCGAAGCGGCCACGCTGACCGGGCCGCCGATCAACGGCTCGCTGCAATGGTATCGCATTCCAGGCGCGGTCGTGCTCGACCGGGTCGCCGACGTCCTCAGCTATATCCAGCGCACCGATCCTGCGCGGGCGGCGGCGTTCTCGACCGAGTTCCCGTCGAGCGATCAGGGCCAGACCTTCAGTTCGAAGGAGAACACATTCGCGGTTTATGGCCAAGTCAATTATGAGCTGGACGTGGGCTTCCCGATCGACGGTGTGGCGGGCGTCCGTTACGTCAATACCTGGGGCCGATCGACCAGCTTCGGCTATCGCGTCGTCAATGGCAGCGTCGTGACCCAGCCGTCATCGGGTCGTGGCAATTTCGTCGATGTCCTGCCCAGCGTCACGGCGACCTTGCACTTCACGCCGAAGGCGCAGCTTCGCTTATCCTATACGACTAATGTGCAGCGCGCGAGCTTCTACGATCTCCGCACCTTCTACTTCGTTGACCCGACACAGGCGATTCCGACCGTCGATGCAGGGAATCCCAATCTGAAGGCGCAGAGGGAGCACGCGTTCGACGCCAGCGCCGAATATTACTTCGGGCGAGGCGGGCAGATATCGCTGGGCGCCTATTACAAGAAGGCCAGCAACTTCTTCTATTATGATCGGTTCACAGCGCCCGATCTTGCGGAATATGGTTTGCCCGGCCGATCCGGCTTCATCGCCCAGCAGCGGAATGCCGGTGACGGGACGTTTGCGGGGCTGGAGGGGACGGCCCAGAGCTTCTTCGACTTCCTGCCCGGCATATGGCGGAACTTCGGCGTCAGCCTGAACGGCAGCTATATCATAAAGGCGCGGGTCGAATATCCCTATCCCGAGGACTTCCCCGGTGCGTTCGACTCGCTCAACACATCCAAGTGGACGACGAACGCGGCGCTATTTTACGACACGCCTAAGTTCAGCACGCGCATCGCGTTCAACTATCGATCGCCGTACCGGACGGCTCTCTGGCCTCCCCAGCCGGAATATTCCTGGTACCAGGACAATACCTACCGGCTCGATGCGGCAGTCAACTACACGCCTGTCAAGTTCCTGACTCTTTCACTGGAAGGCGCCAATCTGACGGGTAACGACGCCTACAGCTATTTCGGCCAGCAGAACCTGCTGCCGCGCGGCGTCCGTATCCAGTCGCGCACTATTCAGGCGAGCGCCCGCTTCCGGTTCTGACCCGAGGCAGTCGCAAAGAAGAAGGGCTGCGGCGTTTCGGCGCCACGGCCCTTTTTCGTGTGCGGAGAAGGGGGCCATCTCGTCGGCGCCCCTCCCTGTCTGCCCGGCAACGTTACCGGGTCAGGGTCAGCGTCGTCGGTGCGGCGCCGAGTGTGATCGTGTAGCCGCCCCGCTCCATCCGCCCCGCGGACGGCACGTAGCGCCCACCCCCGGCGGTGGCGGTCTCCACGAACAGCCGGGCTCCCGGGCTCGCGGCGCTTGCCGGGTCGAGCGTCAGCGTGATCCGGCCGCTTGCCGGCGCGTAACGGGCGCTCGCGATCTTGCCCGCCTCCAGGGTGATCCACGCACCCGCTGGCGCGACGAACAGCCGCGACCGCGCGCCGTCCTTCGGCTCGATGCGGATCTCGCCCTTCGCCTCACGGACGTTGCCGCCGAACCCGACCCAGCCGAAGGTCGGGTCCTTCACCAGATAGGTGCTCGCGGCATAGGCATGGCCGAACAGGCCCATGCCGTAATCACCGCTGTACGGGTCCCACTTCATCATGTCGGGCCAGGCGTGGAACGCCGCCGAGGAGAAGCCGGTCTGGTCGATGTTGGTGATGCCGCCCATCATGCCGCCATATCCGACCCGCAGCAGGTGCAGATCGGCCGGGTTCTGGCGAAAGGCGTCGAGCAGCGGCACCGCGTTCAGGGCCGAGCCGTAATGATGGATCTGCCGCTCCACCCGCGGATATTTGCCGCCGTACAGGAAGTCCCAATAGCGGCGTGCGTTGCCGTTATAGCCCCAATTGGGGATCGTCGGATCATAGCCGAGGATCACTTCGCGCGTGACGTCCGCCTGCGGCTGATAGCCGAAATAGCGCATCCAGGCATAGACTTCGGGCTGGCCGGTCGAGTCCCACGGCATCTCCGACCCGAAGGGATATTCCAGCGTTTTCCAATGGTCGGCCCGGCCCTTCATCAGCCGCTCCATATTGCCGGCCTCGGCGGTCATGCCCTCGCGCTTCAGGTCCTTGAGGATGTCGACGAAGACGTCGCCCTCCATCAGGCCGAACTGCGCGTAATAGGGGGCGTCGCGCATCATCGCGACTGTGGTCTGGTAGGCGTGGTCGAGATACCAGCGCCAGTCGTGCCGCTTCACCAGGCCGGGGTGGTTGCGCGCGGTGCGGTACAGGACCCAATGGCCGATCGCGACATGGGGATAGTTGTAGGCGCGGCCCAGATCCGCCGCGTCCTTCGGCTTCCACGCCGTCCATGATTTCCAGTCGCTGGCCGGAAAGCGGGCGTAGAGATCGGCGAACCTGTTCGCGTCGTAGTAGAACAGGCTTTTCCTGACCGCGCCCGCCTGGGCGCCGCTGGCGACCTGAAGCCTGCCGACCACGGTTTCGTCCACCAGCCGCTCGATGCGCGCGACCTCTGCGGGATCGGGATTGTCGAGCTGCTTCATGGTAGCGGCGACCCAGCTGCCGCCGCCGCCCTCGTCGCTCATGCCGGCGATCCACACGCGCGGCTCGACGTCGACGATGCGCTTCGCCTCGTTGTCATAGGTCAGGATCGCGGGTGAGCGGCCGAACGGATCGCCCTTGCCCTCATACCATTGCCGCGTGGTCGAGAAGCGGCCGAGGTCCGCCATGGTCTGATCGAGCGGCTTGGTGATGAAATAGCTGACCGTCTGCTTCTCGCCATCGGCGTAGGTCAGCGTCAGCCGCGCCTGTCCCCAGCCATGGCTGCGGATGGCGAGCCTGGTCCAGCCCTTCGCCATGCCCGTCCGCGTCGCGTCGATGGCGCCCGCGGGATAGCTGTCGATCGCGCGGATCGGCTTGTCCGCGCGGACGAACAGCGCGGCTTCCTGATCGGTGGGCACGACATAACCGGGCAGGCCGACCACCACGGGTCGGTGCTGAGCCGTCAATGTCGCGTCGATCGCGCGGATGGTCGGCGCCTGGGTCATGCGGATGCCGACCTCGATCGTCTCGCCCGGTTTCAGCACGCGGCTGGTCGGCGTGTTCCATTGCTCGCCGGCATTCTTCCACTCGCGATCGGCATAGCCGAGCGAGTGGACGGTCCAGTCGTAAAAGCCCTCCGACGACTGGCCGCGCGGACTGCGATCGGTGAAGATCGAGCCGTTCCTGTCCTCACGCGGGTTCTTGAGCGGCGCATAGGCTTCGAGCGGCGTACCCTTTTCGGGCAGCACCAGCAGGGCCGGCCCCTTGCCGTTGAGGCGCGTCACCTGAAGATAACCGGCATCGCGGCCGATATAGGGATCGACGAAGCTCGCCTGGGCATGAGCCTCCTCCAGGCTGCGGTCGGTGATGATGTTGTCGAAAACCATCGGCAGGCCCAACGCGCCGATCTCCAGCGGTGCGCCGGAGCGGTTGGCGATCCGAAAGCGCAGCGCCACCAGCCCGCCCTCGTCCACCCAGCGCCGCTCCAAGGCAAAGGGCGCGCCGTCGCCCATGCTGGCCGTGATATCCGCCGCCGCGAGTACCTTGCCGCGAGCAGGCAGGGGCCGGATCGGCTTGCGGACATGGGCCGAGGCGAAGTCCCGCCATGTGCCGCCGGGCGTGCGGACGCGCAGGTTGATGTCGCCGAGATGGTTGTAACCGTCGCCCGCGCGCTCCGGCTCGCGTCCCGTGGGGACGAAGCTGAACGCCGGCTCGGTCGCGGGGGACAGGCGGGCCAGCGTCTGGGTGTCGCGGCGGAGGGACAGCAGAATGCGGCCGACCACATGATCCGTGGTCGCGACCGGCGGGTAGCTGGGC
>CAKTFL010000159.1 GCA_934555855.1 uncultured Sphingomonas sp.
GGCGTGGCTCTTTTCCAGGCGTGGCAATGTCGCTAGATGGTATGGTGGCGTTTTCGACCGGAAAGTTGATGTGATCGTCCTGTCGGCCGGGACGATGGTCCTGATTGGCGGCATCCTGCTGGCGTTGATCGCCGCGGGGGCGCTGCTCGCATTTCGTGGCCTGGTCATGAGAGCACATGCCACTGGTCTCAATGCGGAAAACAAGCGCCTGCGTGCCGTGCTGCATTCGGCGCCTGCCCTGTCGATGGTGGTTCATGCCGATGGGCGGCTCGACATGCCGCAGCGCATGGCCGACTGGTTCGGGCTCGCGGTGGCGCCCTCATATATGGCGGAGCTGGCCGCCGAGGATTGCGGGCTGACGGCAGACGAGGCGGCGGGGTTGAGCGCCGACGTCGTTTCCGCCCAGAGAGCCGGCCGGTCCTTCATCCGGGCGGTACGGCCGGTGGGGTCGACTCGCGCCATCACCCTTCGCGGCAGCCGCGCCCCCGCCGGGGTCGGACCGCCGGGCACCGTGATCGTCTGGGCGTTCGACGCGACCGAGTCGGAGGCGGAGATCGCGCGGCTGCGCGGCGAGGGCGCCCGCCTTTCCGCCGCCTTCGACGCGCTGACCGGCCTGATCGAGGCGGCGCCGCTGCCCATGTGGTACCGCAGCCCGGACCTGAGGCTCGCCATGGTCAACTCCGCCTATGTGCGCGCGGTCGACGGCCGCGATGCCGCCGACGTGGTGGCGCGAGGCATCGAGCTGATCGAGGGATCGGATCGTGGCGGCCCGCTGGCCGGCGCAGCCGCCGCCCGCGATGCGGATCGGCCGCACGAACAGGTCGTGCCCGCCACGATCGGCGGCGCGCGGCGATCGCTGCGCCTGTTCGATGTGCCGCTGCCTACGGGCGGGGTCGCCGGCTTTGCGGTGGATATCGAGGATCTGGAGCAGGCCCGCACCACCTCCCGCCGCTTTGCCGACGCTCAGCGCGCGATGCTCGACCGTTTGTCCGCTGGCGTCGCGCAGTTCGGGCCGGATCGGGCCATGGTGTTCTGCAACCAGCCGTTTCGCCGCATGTTCGCGATGCGCGCCGAATGGCTGGCCGATCGCCCGGAGTTCGAGCGCGTACTGGAGAGAATGCGGGAGGCGAACCGCCTGCCCGAGGCGCGCGACTTCCCCGGCTGGAAAGCGGAACGCCGCGAATGGTTCACCCAAGGCGACGGCGCGATCGAGGAGACATGGCACCTGCCGGGCGGCGCCCATATCCGGCTCGTCGCGCAGCCGCTGCCCGATGGCGGCCTGTTGCTCATCTTCGAGGACCGCACCGAACAGGTGCAGCTCGCCTCCGCCCGCGACACGCTGCTGCGGGTCCGCACGGCGACCTTCGACAATCTGTTCGAGGCGCTGGGCGTGTTCGCGGCGGACGGTCGGCTGCAATTGTGGAACAACCGCTTTCGCGCCTTGTGGGGGTTCGACGAGGAATTTCTTGCCGCGCACCCGCGCGTGGACGCCTTTGCCGACGCCGCGTCGTCGCGCCTGTCGACGCCAAGCCGGTCGTCGCTGATCCCCGAGCTGGTCCGCTCCGCCACCAATGAGCGCCAGCAGCGGGGCGGGCGCGTCGCCTTTGCCGATGGTCGCCATTTCGAGTTCGCGGCAGTGCCGCTGCCCGACGGCAATGCATTATTCACCATGCTCGACATTACCGACAGCCGTCGCGCCGAGCAGGCGTTGCGCGACCGGGCTGAGGCGCTGGAGGCGGCCGATCGGGTCAAGACGCAGTTCGTCGCGAACATGAGCTATGAATTGCGGACGCCGCTGACCTCCATCAGCGGCTTCACGGAAATGTTGCATGGCGGCTATGCGGGGAAGCTGCCCAAGCAGGCCGACAGCTATGTCGAGGCGATCATGGATGCGGTGGAGCGGCTGGGGCTGCTGATCGATGACGTGCTCGACCTGACCGCTGGGGAGGAAGGGCGCGAGCTGCGGCGCGACGACGTCGACCTGGCCACGGTCGCCCGCGATGCGGTCGAAACGGTTCAGGCGGCGGCCAAGCGCCGGCAGCTGGACTTTGCGGTGGAGATCGGACGTTCCACCGGCCGGGTCACGGGCGATGAGAGGCGGTTGAAGGAGGTGATCGAACACCTGCTGCGCCACGCGATGGAAGGGACGCCGGACAAGGGTCGGGTTCTCCTTCACCTCGATGGCAGTGCATCGAGAGCGCGCATCATCGTGTCGGATGACGGGCCAGGCATGACCGCCGATCAGGTGGAACACGCATTCGACCGCTTTGCGGAGCCCGGTGTCACCCCGATCGGCGAGCGTGCGCTGGGGCTCGGCCTGCCGTTGGCCAGGCAGTTCGCCGAAGCGCATGGCGGCACGATCCAGCTGGTCTCCGAGCCGGGGGAAGGAACCCTGGTAACCGTGGAGCTGCCGCGCCGATGATCCTCGCCGACCCGGCCGCGACCGAGGCGCTTGGCCGTGCGCTGGCCAGCGATCTACGCGCGGGCGATGTGGTGACGCTGTCGGGGCCGCTCGGCGCCGGAAAGACCAGCATCGCGCGGGGTCTCCTCGCCGGTCTGGGCCTGGCGGGTGAGGCGCCCAGCCCAAGCTTCGCGATCGTCCAGCCCTATGCCCCCCCTGAGGTGCGGTTGCCGATGCTGCATGTCGACCTGTATCGGCTGGATGGAGCAGGGGAACTGGACGAACTCGGCCTGGATGAGGCGCGGTACGACTCCGCGTTGGTTATTGAGTGGCCCGAGCGGGCAGGCGAGGGTGCATGGCCCGACGCGCTCGCGCTGACCCTGTCGATCGAGCCGAACGGCGCGCGCCGCTTGACAGCCCGTGTGCCGGCGGCATGGAAGGACCGATGGCCGACATGACCCCGCCGGCGGGCGCCGCCGGTTTCCTCGCCGCCCATGGCTGGGCCGGCGCTCGTATCGATCCGCTTGCAGGCGACGCGTCGTTTCGGCGCTATTTCCGCGTGAGCCTTGCCGAGAGGCGTGCTGTGCTGATGGACGCGCCGCCGCCTAACGAAGACCCGCGCCCGTTCATCGCCATTGCCCGCTGGCTGGCAGAGCGCGACTTTACAGCGCCGGAGATCCTGGCGGCGGACGAGGAGGCGGGGCTGGTGCTGCTTCAGGATTTCGGGGATGCCCGATTGCGCGAGGCGGCCGATGCGGACGAGGCGGCGGCGCTGCCGCTCTATGGGGCGGCGGTGGACGTGCTGGCTCGGCTGCGGGACCATCCGGCGGGTGCCCTTCCGCCTTACGACCGTGCGGTTCTTCAGCGTGAGGCCGGGCTGTTCGTCGAGTGGTATTGCCCGGCGGTCGGCCTGTCGGTCGACGAAGCGGGCTGGCGCGAGGCATGGGACGAGGTGCTGGAGCATGGGCTTTGCAGCCGGCCGGTCACGGTGTTGCGCGATTATCATGCCGAGAATCTGATGCTGCTGGAGGGAGGCGGCTTGGGCCTGCTCGATTTCCAGGACGCGTTGGCGGGGCACCCGGCTTATGACCTTGTCTCGCTGCTTCAGGACGCGCGGCGCGACGTCGATCCCAATGTGGAGGCGGCGATGCTGGCCCGGTATCTTGTGGCTACGGGAGAGAGCGACGCGTTCATGCGCGCCTATCACGTGCTCGGCGCGCAGCGAACCGCCAAGATCCTCGGCATCTTCACCCGGCTGTGGCAGCGCGACGGCAAGCCGCGCTATGCGGGCCTGTGCCCCCGCGTCTGGGCTTATCTGGAACGGGACCTGTCGGAGCCGGTGCTCGGCCCCGTTGCGCGGTGGTTCGACGAGAATGTGCCGCCCGAGCGGCGCGGCGATCCCATGGTTCTCGCGCGATGACCCGCCAACTCGCGATCCGTCCCGATCCGGGCGGGGTAGTACCCGCAACGGCGATGGTCATGGCAGCGGGCCTGGGCAAGCGGATGCGCCCGCTGACCGCCACGCGGCCTAAGCCGCTGGTCGAGGTCGCGGGCAAGCCGCTGATCGACCATGTCTTCGATCGCCTGCGCGCGGCGGGCATTCGCCGGGCGGTGGTGAACGTCCATTATCTCGCCGACGCACTTGAAGCGCATCTGGCCGCTCGTTGCGGCGATCTGGAACTGGTCGTGTCTGATGAGCGGGCGCGGCTGCTGGAGACGGGCGGCGGGTTGGTCCATGCCCGCGACCAGTTGGGCGACGCGCCGGTACTCGTCGTCAACAGCGACAATCTCTGGGTTGACGGCCCGGTGGACGCGATCCGCCTGCTCGCCTCGCGTTGGGACAATGCCGCGATGGACGCGCTGCTGCTGCTTGTGCCGCTGGCGCGGGCACACAATCATCGCGGTCAGGGAGACTTTCATCTGGGTAGCGACGGGCGGATCATCCGCCGCCGTCGATCGGGCCGCGTCGCGCCGTTCGTCTATACGGGCGTTCAGATCCTGCACCCGCGCGTGCTGGTCGATGCGCCGGAGGGAGCTTTCTCGACCAACCTGTTCTGGGATCGGGCGATCGAGGCAGGGCGCGCCTATGGCCTGGTGCATCAGGGCCTGTGGTTCGACGTGGGCACCCCCGGAGCCATTCCGGCGACGGAGGCGATCCTCGCCGATGGCTGACGCCGCGGTCAGGCCGCAGCTCTTCACCATTCCGGGCCATCGCGCCTTTGCCGACTCGCTGGTCGCGGGGCTGCGGCGGCGGGTGGGCGACGATCCCATGGCGCTCGCCCGCGCGACGTTGATCCTGCCCAACAATCGTGCACGCCGGGCGGTGACTGACGCCTTCGTGCGCGCGAGCGGTGGCGCGTTGCTGCTGCCCCGCCTGGTGGCGCTGGGCGATCCGGAGATCGACGAGGCGGCAGGCAGCGCCATCGATACGGCGGCGGGCACGCAGCCGCCTCCACCCGCGATCGGCGCCTATCAACGTCGCCTGATCCTGGCGCGGCTGGTCGCCGAGGAGCGGGTACGGGCGGGGCAGTCGGTCGGTGCGGCGGAGGCGGTTCGGTTGGCCGGAGAGCTGGCGCGGGTGCGCGACCAGCTGCTGGTCGAGGAAGTCGACCCGCAGCGGCTGCGCGAGCTGGATATCGGCCCCGAACTCTCCGAGCATTGGAAGCGTGCGCTGGAAAGCCTTTCGGTGCTGCTCGATCGCTGGCCGCTGGAGCTGCACCGGCTGGGCCGGATTGACGCGGCCGACCGCCGACGCCTGTTGCTGGACGGGATGGTCGAGCGGTGGCGCGCCGCGTCGCCTGCCGGGCTGGTCTGCGCTGCCGGCGTGACGGACAGCGCGCCGGCCGTGGCTCGGCTGCTGCGCTGTATCGCGGAGCTGCCGCGCGGCATGGTCGTGTTCGCCGACCTGGACCTGGCCATGGATGCGGACGAGTGGAATGCGCTGGGTCCGCACCAGCCGGACCCGGTGACCGGCCTGCGTCACCGCGCGATCGAGGTGCATCCGCAATTTCACCTGAAGCTGATGCTGGATCGCATGAGCGTCGGACGCGAGGAAGTGGCGACCTGGCGCGAGACGGGCGGGGCGGGGTCCGACGCGGCGCGCGGCAGGGCGGTGGCGAATGCGCTCGCGCCGGCCGAGTTTACCGGCAAATGGACCGCGCTCGGGGCCGCTGATCGCCGCCTGGCCGGCGTGGAGGCGGCCGAGTTCGCCACCCCCGCCGAGGAGGCGCAGGGCATCGCCCTGGCGCTGCGGCAAGCGTTGGAGGTGCCCGGCCGCACCGCCGCGCTGGTCACGCCGGATCGCGGGCTGGCACGCCGGGTTGCAGC
>CAKTFL010000160.1 GCA_934555855.1 uncultured Sphingomonas sp.
GGATGCTGCCAGCGGATCAGCGCCTCCGCGCCGATCACGCGGCCGTCCGCCAGGGAGACCTGAGGCTGATAGAACAGGGTGAACTCGCCGCGATCAGTCGCCCGGCGCAGCTCCTCCTCCCGCCCGCGGCGGGCCAGCGCTTCGCGCCGCAACCGCTCGCTGAAGACCCGGCGGCAGCGGCGGCCTTCCCGTTTGGCCTGATACATCGCCAGATCGGCGGCGGAAATCAGCTCGTCGGCCGTCGTGCCATGATCGGGCGTTGAGGCAATGCCGATGCTGGCGCCGAGATGGACGACATGTCCGGCGACCCGGAACGGCGCGCAAAGGGCGGCCATGACGCAGTCCGCCATCCGCTCCGGATCGGCGGCGACGCGGCCCTGATTGCCATCGGCGGGCACCAGCAGGACGAATTCGTCGCCGCCTACCCGCGCGACGGTGTCGCAGCTGCGGGCGCACTCGACCAGCCGTTCGGCCACTTCCTTTAGCACCGCGTCGCCGACCTGATGGCCAACCGTGTCGTTGACGGGCTTGAAGCCGTCCAGGTCGACATACAGCAGGTGCGCCGGCTCGCCGCGCCCGACGAGCTCGCCAATGCGGCCGAACAGCACCGTGCGGTTAGGCAGGCCCGTCAGTGCGTCGTGGTGCGCCAGCTGGAACAGCTTGTCCTCATTCACCCGTCGCTCGGAAATGTCGCGGATGATGGCGCCGAAGCTGACCCGGCCGCCTTCGTGCCACATGGACAGGGATAGTTCGACCGGTATCTCGCGCCCGTTCTTGTGCAGGGCGTCCAGTTCGATCGTCTTGCCGACCAGCCTGGTCTCGCCCCCATCGGCCACCCCGCGCAACCCGTTCCTGTGACCGCCCCGCATCCGCTGCGGCACGATGATGTCGAGGTCGCTGCCCAGCGCCTCCGGCACGCCATAGCCGAACAGGCGTTCCGCGGTGGCGTTCCAGAAAGTGATCCGCCCGTCACGGTCGGCGCAGACGATTGCGTCGGGGGAGGTCGCCGCGATGTTCTGGAACCGCTGCTGCCCGACTCTGCCGGCGACGGACAGACGTCTGTGCTCCAGCTTGTCGAGCGCCAGCGCGGCGAGGTGGCGCAGTGACCTTCGATCGCGGGCGGACAGGCCGTTGCGAGGCTCATGGTCGATGATGCACAGCGTCCCCAGCACCTGGCCGGCATGGGTCCGCAGCGGCGCGCCCGCGTAGAAGCGGACGTGCGGATCGCCGGTCACCAGCGGATTGTCGAAGAACCGTGGGTCCAGCGCCGAGTCGGGAACCACGAGGATCTCGTCGCTGCCCAGCGCATGGGAGCAAAAGGAAACATCCCGGTCCGTGCCGCAATATTCCGTTCCCGTGCGACCAGCAAAGACCTGGCGCGCCGAGCCAACCAGCGTGACCAGGGCGATCGGGACGTGGAACAACCGCGCCGCGAGCTGCGCCACTTCCTGCAATCCGCTGTCCTGCTCGCCTTCGGACAGGTCGTAGTCCGACAGCGCGGCCAGGCGCTCGTGTTCACCCGGCAGGATCTTGGCTATTCTCACGCGTCCACCTCGATTGAGGTGAACGGCTTACCGGCCGTCGGTTAATAAACGTGTACGGGAAACCGCTAGTTGAGGTGTACTTACGCGACCTGCGCATAGGCTGGCAGGCGGCGTGCCAGATCCGCGGCATAATCCTCGATGGCGTGCTGCAACGGCTGCAGCAGGGCCCCGCGCCGGCTGGCAAGCGCGACCCGGGCGGGGCCGTGGGGGCTCGCGTCCATGTCGCGCGGGGCGGCCACGACCAGTGCGGGGTCGGCATTCACCGCCTGTGCGATACGGCGAGCGAATGCTGCCGGGGACAGCGGCTCGCCATGGGTCAGGTGCCAGATGCCGGTCGCCCCGTCGATCAGCAGATCCAGGCTTTCGCGGACCAGATCGGGCGTATGAGCAGGACAGGCAGTGATATCGTCCGATGCCGAAAAGGGCTGGCCCATCGCGAACGCGTTCACGGCCCTGCCGGCAAGGTCATCGGGGTCATGGGCGCAGAACAGCGATCCCGTGCGAACGATCAGGTGCGATCCGGGCAGGGCCGACACCGCAGCTTCCATGTCCGCCTTGCCTTGTCCGTAGATGCCGGTCGGTGTCGGCGCATCGTCCTCGACATAAGCCCCGTCCTTGCTGCCGTCGAACACCAGATCGCTGGAAACTTGGAGCGTGGGAATGCCCCGTGCGGCGCATAGCTGGGCCAGCCCGACCGCGCCGCGCGTGTTGACGGCGAAAACGGCTTCCGGCGCCCGCCCGGCGGCATCCTCCAGAGCGTGACCGGCCGCATTCACGACGGCCCATGGCCGATAGCGGTCCAGCGCCGAGGCGATTTCCGCCTCGTCGTTCAGGTCCAGCTCGTCGCGCGAGGTCAGAACATAGGCGAGGTCCCGGTGCCGACAGGCGCGCGCGAACGCCTGCCCCAATCTGCCGGTCGCGCCACAGATCAGCAGCGGCTGCCGGCCGCTCGCGTCCTGCGCGATGAAATAATCGGCTGCCGGGGCGGGGCGGGGCACGGAAGGGTGGAGCAACCGTTCGGGGCGCCGCCACCAGCCGACGCCGTCCGCAGCCGGGTGAAGCGGCTCGCCCCGGGCCAGCGCTCTCATCGTCGATGCCAGCGCGGTCGGTCGTGGCGTCCCGCTGCTGTTGTCGAACACGCCGGGTTCGTAGATGCCGGGCGCGGTAAGCAGCGTGTTCCAGCCATGGCTGCCCAGCAGTGCCCAACCTGTCACCGCCTGCACCGCAATGCCCTCGTCGCGCAGCCGGCCCGCGGTGTGCCACGCGTCCGCCATCCAGCGTATCTGTTCTTCGCGCGTGCAGCCGTTGTGCACTTCCGTCATCGCGACGGGTATGCCGTAGCGGCTCCACGCCTCGCGCAGCGCGCCTTCCAGCCCCGGCGAGCCGGGCTCCAGCACCCGCACCGCCTCCACATCGGCATAGGTCTGTCGCCCGTTGCCGCCATGGGCATGCGCCGGATAGCGGCGAAGCCGCTGGTCCAGAAAGCGGTCGCTGGTCAGGTAGTGATTGATGCCAATGACGTCGGGCGGACAGGGGTCCGCCGCCAGCATCTCCAATCGATCGCCCAGTCCATGCCGAGCGAGACGCTGCCACAGGGGATGTCCCGGCACCACCATCCCGCACAGCAGGTCCCAACTCGCCCAGCGACGGACATTATCGAATAACACCTGCTCTCGCAGCGACGCGGTGCCATAGCTGCGGCCGAGATCGTCGGTCTGGATCAGCTGCGCGGCGGGGTTGACGGCCCGGATCGCGCGCATGGCGAGCCGGGTGCCGTCGATCTGGTTGACCAGCGCCCGCCAGAACGCGCCTTCATCGCGTGCGTGCGGATACCAATGACCGTACAGGGCGGAAAAGCGCGCGGTGGTCAGCGGCTCGTTGACCGGCGTCCATCGCTCGACCCACGGGTAGCGTTCGGCCGTCGCGCGCGCATGATCGGCGAGCAGGGCGGGAAAGGCATCATCGAGCAGGTTGGTATAGCGCGGGCCGGAGCCGTGATGGACGAGCCCGGCAATGGGAGCCACGCCCAATGCGCGCAACCGCTCCAGCCGTACGTCGTACCAACGCCAGTCACGCTCGTCCGGCCGGTCGGGCGCGACGCATTCCCAGTGCACCGGATAGCGGATCGCCGTCAGCCCCAGCCCGGCGAACAGGTCCAGATCCTCGATCCGGTCGCGATGCCCCGCCAGCGCGAACTGATCCTGGTACCGATCCCCGACGCGGTTCACGGTGCATTCGGGCCCGCCCCATAATTCGAGTTGCTGCACCGCATCCTCCACGCCGCTTTTCTCGAACGCCCCGCGTCGACTGAGGTTGCTCTACGCCCGAGCTAACGCTCTGATCCGCAAAGACTAATCTGGGTTAACGAGAAATCTTTCTGGAACCTGAATAGCTGTTCCGAAGTTATCGAATGGCGTCAACGGTCTAGGGGAGTGCATTCGTGGGGCTGCAGCGGATCGGGGTTCAAGAAGCTTCGGCGACGATCACTGGCGAACGGCATGGAACGCTTATTTGCTTCAGCCATCTTCGATGGAACTTCGTCTTTCAGCGTCCCCAGCACATCATGAGCCGATTTGCCCGATCTGGCCAGGTCCTGTTCTGGGAAGAGCCGACCCATGTGGGAGCAGGCGAGGAGCCGCGGGTCGTGGTCGAGGCCTGCGACGCCACGGGCGTGACCGTGTGCACCCCGCATTTGCCGGTCGGGCTGGACGAGACCGCAGAGCGCGAGACGCTGGAGCTGCTGCTGGACGGCTTGGTTGCGACGCGGGCCGTCGGGCCGGTCGTGCGCTGGTATTACACGCCGATGATGCTCCCCTTTTCCGAGCACGTCGCGGCCGACTGCGTCGTCTACGACTGCATGGACGAGCTGTCGCAATTCAAGAACGCCCCGCGCGAGCTGCTGCCGCTCGAGCAGCGTCTTCTGACGCAGGCGGATCTGGTCTTCACTGGCGGCCACAGCCTGTATGAGGCCAAGCAGGGCCGCCACCCCAACGTGCACGCCTTTCCGTCCAGCGTCGAGGTGGAGCATTTCGCGGCCGCGCGTCGTCCCGGTGCCGATCCCGCCGACCAGCAGGCGCTCGCCCGTCCGCGGCTCGGCTTCTACGGCGTGGTGGACGAGCGGATGGATCTGGCACTGCTCGCCGCCCTCGCGGATGCCCGTCCCGACTGGTCGATCGTGATCGTGGGGCCGGTGGTGAAGATCGCCGCTGACGACCTGCCGAGCCGGCCCAACCTCCATTATCTGGGGGGCAGGGATTACGCCGAGCTGCCCGACTATCTGCGCGGCTGGGACGTCGCGTTGATGCCGTTCGCGTTAAACGAGGCGACCCGGTTCATCAGCCCCACCAAGACCCCGGAATATCTCGCGGCCGGACGACCGGTGGTGTCGACGCCGGTGGTCGACGTGGTCCGCAGCTATGGCGAGGTGCCGGGCGTCTTCGTTGCCGACGGAGCGGACGCGTTCATCGCTGCCTGCGACGCGGCGATGGCGCTGGCCGGATCGCCCGACAGCTGGCTGCCGGGTGTGGACGCGCTGCTCGCGGATACCTCATGGGACCGGACCCAGTCGAAAATGGCGGAGCTGATCGAAAGCGCCATGGCTGACGGCAGCCATGTCCAGCCGGTAGTCTCGCCCACCACCTGGTCGGCCAAGGGTGCCGAGAAGTATGACATCATGGTCGTCGGGGCCGGTTTCGCCGGATCGGTCATGGCGGAGCGGCTGGCGACGTCCGGAAAGCGCGTACTCGTCATAGACCGTCGCCCGCATGTCGCCGGAAACGCCTATGACCATCTCGATGACGCAGGCGTTCTGATCCATCAATATGGGCCGCATATCTTTCACACCAACTCGGCCGAGATCTTCGACTATCTGTCGCGCTTTACCGAATGGCGTAAGTATGAGCACCGCGTGCTCGCCGATGTGGACGGCATGTTGGTGCCGATGCCTATCAACCGGACCACGCTGAACAAGCTGTACGGGCTGGATCTTGGAACGGAGGAGGAAGCCGCCGCCTTCCTTGCCAGCCGCGCGGAGCCGGTGGAGGTGGTGAAAAGCTCGGCCGATGTGGTCATTTCGGCGGTCGGCCGCGACCTCTACGAGAAATTCTTCCAGGGCTAT
>CAKTFL010000161.1 GCA_934555855.1 uncultured Sphingomonas sp.
CCCGTGGCCTGATGGAGCTCATCATCATCAATATCGGGCTGCAGAAAGGCATCATCGGTCCGGCGCTGTTCTCGATCCTGGTGGTCATGGCGATCGTCACTACGCTGATGGCCTCGCCGCTGTTCGAGCTGGTCTATGGCCGCAAGGCACGAGCGCGCGGCGATCTGGGTGGCCTCAACGACAAGGACGCTCATTTGTCAGAGATCAACGCGGCCGAGCCCCGGCAAGTTTGACCCTTCAGTGTCGGTGGGGCAACCCCGCCTTCTGCCGCGCCGTTCAGGAACGATACGCCCATGCAACCGTATCGAGTGCAAGGGTCCGGAGGGCCGGGCCTGACGAGAGGGACTTTTCGATGCTGACCCGTTTCATCACCGCCGGTGCGCTGGCTGCCCCCCTGCTGGCGCTCGGCGCGCCCGCCATTGGCCAGACCACTGCCGAACAGCGCCGCTTCGACGACGCGCAGGCACGATTCGACCGCGAATATGACCTGTACCGGCAGGAGGTGGACCGCTACCGCAGCGCCCGCACGGTGGGATATCAGGGTGACGACTATCAGGACGGCGGCTATCGTCAGGCGCCGGACGCCTATGCCGCCGACGACCGCTATGATCCGAACTACGATCCGTCGCGCCACTATCGCCCCGCACCAAGCTCTCAGGAGCGCGTGCTGACCTCCAACGAGCGGGTCTATGCGGGCACGGACGGCCGCTATTATTGCCGCCGCAGCGACGGCACCACCGGGCTGATCGCAGGTGGTGCGGCCGGCGGCATCCTGGGCAACGTCATCGACGGCGGGCACAGCCGCACCGTCGGCACGCTGCTCGGCGCAGCGGCCGGCGCCCTGGCCGGGCGTGCGATCGATCAGAACCAGCAGCAGATCCGCTGTCGCTGACAGGCGCTGGCGGAGCTCTTCGGAACTCCGCCACCCCCGGTCATACGGCCATCAGCGTAACGCCCGCATATTTTTCGTCGCCGGGCTGGAACAACTCGCTCGGGGTGAAACGCCGCGCGGTAAGGCGCAGGGGCTGCAGCCCCGCGAGCTTGAACGTGCCCAGCTTCACTTCCTTGGGCGGCTTGCCGTCCCGTTCCAGCGTCACGCCGTCGAGATACAGCTCGCCGTGGCGGGTGTAGAGGATATGCGGCGCCAGCGTGACCTCGCCACGATTATAGGTGGCGGCGATAGCCAGCTGCTTTACGATGGCCTCGAAAACGAGAGGGGTCGTTTCCGGGGCGGGCGCGGAACGTGGCGCGCTCTGGTCGGCACTCATGGCGGCTCCCTAGCCTGCATTGCTGCACCGCAGCAAGAACCTGCTGATCGGCAATCGGTTCCTGAACACGCAGCGCGGGGATCAATGCCAGAAGATCAAGAGCAGCATGATGCTCGGCAGCGGGACACCCAACAGCCACAACAGAACGCCCTTGCCGAGCTTCACGCCGTTGCGTTTCAACGGGGGCGACAACCCGGAGGGACACGAGCCGTTCCGCGCAAAAATGATGATTTCCGGTGCCGCCGGTCCGGCCAGAGCAGGACGGCGCGGCCGCCCTGCCCTATACCGATCCAGCGCGTTAGTTTGCCGTGACGCTGCTGGTCCGGGCTGGCGGGTCGATCAGCTTCTGCGTGAAGTAGGTCATCTGCAACGCCGTCAGCTTTGCCCCCTGGGCAATGTCCGCATCGCCCGAATGACCGCCTGCCGTATCCTCGTAGAACAGATAGGGCAGGCCATATTCCTTCATTCGCGCCGCGAACTTGCGCGCATGTTGCGGGCCGACCCGGTCGTCCTTGGTCGTGGTCCAGATATATGGCTCGGGATAGATCCCGCCCCTTTTCAGGTTGCGGTAGGGCGAAATCGTTTCCAGGAACGCCTTTTCAGCGGGTATCTTCACGCTGCCATATTCGTCCACCCAGGAATAGCCGGCAGCGATCTGTTCGTAGCGGATCATGTCGAGCAGCGGCACGCCGATCGAGACCGCCCGCCACAGGTCGGGATGCTGGTTGAATTCGACGCCCATCAGCAGGCCGCCATTCGAGCCGCCATAGATGCCGAGCTTGGCGGGGCTGGTCAGCTTGCGCGCAGTCAGGTCGCGCGCCACCGCGGCGAAATCGTCATAGATCACTTGCCGACGCGTCTTACGTCCGGCTTCGTGCCAGGCCGGTCCGAACTCGCCGCCGCCCCGGATATTCGCCAGCACGAAGCTGCCGCCCTGCTCGATCCAGATCTTGCCGGTAGAGCCGAGATAGGTTGGGGTCCGCGACACCTCGAACCCGCCATACGCCGTCATGATCGTCGGCGTGGAGCCGTTCAGCGGCAGGTCCTTGCGATGCACGATGAAGTACGGAACCCTGGTTCCGTCGGTCGACACCGCCTCGAACTGCTCGACCACGGCGTTCGACGCGTCGAACTTCGCCGGCAGCGTGCGAACCCTGGCGGGCTGGGCCGAGGCGGCGTCCAGCGTCCACAGGGAAGTCGGATCGAGAAATCCGTTCACCGCCAGATACGCCCGGTCGGAACGATCGGTGGCGCTCGCCACGGTGATCGCCGCATTGTCCGGCAGGGTCACGGGCCGCGACGTCCAGCCGCCCGCGCCGTGGCTGAACACCAGGGTGCGCCCGCGGACATTGTCCAGTGTCTCGACAATCACCCGGTTTCGCGTGATCGCGACCTGCTCCACCGATTGGCGTGCATTGGGTGCGAAAACCAGCACCGGCTTGCCCCGGCCCGCGACAAAGTCGGCGAGAGGCATCGACGCCACCGCACCGGCCGGGATCGCGCCCCACCGCTCGCTGGTCTGGAAGATCACCTGCCCGTCGATCAGCCCGGCGATGCTGGTGCGCTGGGGCAGGTCGGTCGGCTTCACCCCCTGCGTGGTCCAGATCAGCTTGTCATTGCCGAAGAAGGTCCGGCCGCGAGTCAGATAGACCAGCCGCTCGCCCTTTGCGTCCGTGACGACTCCCGCCCCGGTGCTGACCTGATCGCCGACATCGCCGCGGAACACCTCGGTCGCCCCGTCGAGCGACTGGCCGCGCTTCAGCAGCTTGACAACAAAGGGATAGCCCGATTGCGTCATCGTGCCCTGCCCCCAGTCACGCGACACCAGCAGCGTGTTCTGGTCGATCCAGGTCACGTCCTGCTTCGACGTCGGCAGCACGAAACCGTTCGCAACGAACTGCCCGGCCTGAAGATCGAACTCGCGATAGGTGACGGCGTCTTCCCCGCCCTCCGACAGGGCGACGAGGCACAGACGTTCCTCGGGCTGGAGGCAGGTCGCGCCCTTGAACACCCATTGCTTGCCCTCGGCCCTCCCCAACGCATCGACGTCGAGGGCGGTCGTCCATTGCGGATCGGCGGCGGCGTAGCCCGCCTCGGTCGTCCAGCGCCAGATGCCGTGCGGGTGGTCCTGATCCCGCCAGAAATTGTAGATGCGGCCGAAACGCTGGTCGGGCATCGGAATGCGATCCTTGGCAGCGGCGATCGCCAGCGCCTGCTGATAGTAGGTCTCGTAGCGCGGATCGTTCTGCAAGCGCGGCAGGGTGCGCGCATTCTCCGCCTCGACCCACGCCAGCGACTTCGCCCCATCCTTGTCCTCAAGCCAGATATGGGGATCATTGTCGGTCATCGCCGCGGTCTGCGCGAAGCTAGGCGAAGCGGCAAGGGCCGCGGTGGCGAGGAGCAGGTCGCGCAAACGCATCAGGGCTTATCTCCATCTTGTACGTCAGCGGTCCTGACGCGCTATAGAGCGTGGGACAATGCATCTTTTTGCAAATGCCGGGATTTTCGCCGCATGACCGACGGATTGCCGAAACCGCGCCGCTTTCTCGCCATCGCGGCCCTGTGCTTCGGAACCGCGCTGGTCATCATCGACGGCGGCGTCGCGAACGTGGCCTTGCCGACTATTGCCCGCGACCTGAGTGTCGATTCGAGCTCCGTCGTCGCGGTCGTCACCGTGTACCAGTTGACGCTCGTCATGCTGATGCTTCCCCTCGCGGGGCTGGGTGAGCGCATCGGGCTCAAGCGAATGTATCAGGTCGGCCAGCTGATTTTCACGATCGCAACGCTGCTCTGCTTTTTCGCGAAAAGCCTGCCTTTCCTGCTGGTGGTGCGGACGGCGCAGGCGATCGGCGCTGCGGGAGCTCTTGCGGTCGCTTCCGCGCTGATCCGCTCAACCTATCCCTCCAGCCAGCTCGGCCGGGGGCTGGGCATCAACTCGGTCATCGTCGCCAGTTCCGCTGCGGCCGCCCCGACGGTGGGCGGTCTGGTGCTGGCGGTCGCGCCCTGGCCCTGGGTCTTCGCCAGCGCCATCCCGTTCGCCATCGCCTCGCTGCTGCTCGGGCGCGCACTGCCGGACGTGCCGCAACGAGAGGCGAAGTTCGACGTTCTGGCTGCGCTGATGTGCGCGGCCATGTTCGGGCTGGTGATCGGCGGCGCCGAAAGCGCGGTTCACGGCGACAGTCCGGTGGTGTCGGCCGGCATCGTCCTGGCGGGCGTCCTGATCGGCACGATCTACATCCGCCGGGAGCGGACCATCGCCAACCCGATCCTGCCCGTGGACCTGCTGGAGCGGCCGGTGATCGCCTTGTCGGCCGTGGGAGCCTTCACCGCCTTTGTCGCGTCCATGACGCTGCTGCTGTCCACGCCGTTCCGCCTGACACAGGAGTTCGGATTCACCGCGGCGATGGTCGGGGCGGCGATTGCGCCATGGCCCCTGACCAACATGGTGGTCGCGCCGTTCGCGGGATGGCTATCGGACCGGATACCCGCCGGGCTCCTCGGCGGGATCGGCATGGCGATCTCGATCGCCGCGCTGCTGCTGCTCGCCTCCCTGCCGGCCAATCCGGGCTATTTCGATATCGCTTGGCGGATGGCCCTTTGCGGCTCGGGCTTCGGTACCTTTCTGCCGCCCAACGCCCGGTTGATTATCGGGTCGGCTCCTCGCGAGCGGGCGGCTGCCGCCGGCGGGCTGGTCGGCACGGTGCGGCTGGCGGGGCAGACCATGGGTGCGACGCTGGTCGCAGCGCTGCTCACGACCACGGTCGCGGCGGCGGGGGTGATGTAGCCCGGCACGTTGCCGCCGCTCGCGCTGGGTGTCGGCGCGAGCGCCACTCCGGCTTTCGTCGCGGCGGGGCTGGCGCTCGTTGCGGGACTGTGCAGCCTTGCCCGCCTGCGTCCGTCAATCCGCAATCCAGCCGAGACGGAAATGCGTAGCGAGATCCCGACGCTCAAATCGCCCCGCCTGGGTTAGCTGCCCGACCCGAATCCGCCCCTTGCCCTATTTGGCCGGCGGCAATGAGCGGAGGTGCGACGGAACGGCCGTCGAACGACGACGTTAACCTGGCTCAATCCAGCAAGGATCCCGGACATGCCTTATATCAAGACGCGCGACGGCACCGACCTGTACGTCAAGGACTGGGGCTCGGGACGCCCGGTCATCCTGCTGCATGGCTGGCCGCTTAACGCGGACAGCTGGGATATGCAGGCGATGGCGCTGGCCGAGGCAGGATTCCGCGCGATCGCCTATGATCGGCGCGGCTTCGGCCGATCGGGCCAGCCCTGGGACGGTTATGATTACGACACGCTGGCGGACGATCTTGCCGACGTCATGACGGCGGCAGGCGCGGACCAGGACGCAACG
>CAKTFL010000162.1 GCA_934555855.1 uncultured Sphingomonas sp.
ATCGAAGCCGGTTCTTTCCACGCCCACTTCCGTTCGGGCTGAGCTTATCGAAGCCCTGCCTTTGTCGATGCGGAGGGACCGTCATGTGGGGCGCCGCGGCAAAGCCGCGTCGTCGGTCGGCGCGAGAGCGCCGCCGGCCGTGCCGGCGCGTCACTGGCTATGCCAGCGACGTGCGCGCCGCGCGGTGGGAGCCGGAACGACCCGTGGCGAAATCGTTGTGGCTGCTGCCTTCCGGCCCTGACCAGGTTGGCGACGACCACGCCCGCCCGACTCCCGCGCGCCCTATGGCGGAGCCGGGCGGATCGATCAAGGCTTAGCGATACGTGCGGACCGTGCGGCAGACCCGCTCGCGATGGCCATGGCGCCGCTCGACGCGGCAGACCCGGCGCGTCTGTACGTGCCGATTGTGGTATCGGCGGTCGTCATGGCGGACCACCGTGCGCTCGCGGACAACGACCCGCTCCTGCGCCGCGGCCGGCGTGGCGATGGCGACGGGAGCAAGGCCGGTGAACAGGGTCAGCCCGGCCGCAGCCAGCGTGAACAGCTTCATGTGAATATCTCCTTCGGTGTAATCGTCAGTAGGTGCGGAAACAGCGGCGGACCGGGCCGTAATAGCCGGGCTGAAGGCGGCACACGACGCGCGGGCGGCCGTAATAGCCCCGTCCGTCATAGCCCCGCGACCGATGCCGATCACCGCCGCGATAGCCGCGACGATCCCGGTAACCGCGATAATCGCCACGATACCCGTACGCCCCGCGATAGCCGCGGTCGTAACCGGGTCGGTAGCCGTTGTCGCCGCGATAGCTCCGACCCCGCCAGTCCTGATGATAGCGGTCGCGATCGCCAGCGCGTTGCGCCTCGGCGGGGATTGCCGCGATCGTTCCGGCGGCGAGCGCACCGGCGCCCAGCAGAACCGTCAGCTTCATGGTGCCTTACTCCTTCGATACGCGCCCGCGAGAACGCTCGCGGACATGTGGGCACCTTGCGGCCAGGGCCATGGACCGATGCTGAACCCCGCGTTGTGCAAACGTCAGAAAGGCAGGGTCAGCCGGGTATCCGAACGGTGATGGCGCCCAGCTCGGCGGTCAGCCGGACCTGGCAGGCGAGACGGCTGGTCCGGGTCGCGCCGGGCGCTAGGTCGAGCAGATCTTCCTCTTCCGCGCTGGCCGGTGGCAGCCGATCGAAGTCGGCCCGATCGACGATCACGTGACAGGTGGCACAGGCCATGTCGCCGTTGCACGTCCCTTCCAGCGGCTGGCCGGCGGCCTGAGCCACGTCGAGCAAACGGGCGCCCTCAGCGCCTTGCGCCCGGGTGACACGGCCGCCCCTCCCGATGAAACTGACCGCGATCACGCCCCAGCTGCCTGCACGATGCGGTCGAGCGCAGTCGCAAGCTCGTCCTCGGTCGTATAGCGGCCCCAGCCCAGCCGGATCGAGCCGCGCGCTACGGCGTCTGGCAGTCCGATCGCCTGCAGCACATGGCTCGGTCGCCCCGAGCCACTCGCACAGGCAGAGCCGGCGGAAAAAGCGACGTCGCGCAGGTCCGACATGAGCCGAGCGACGTCGAGACCCGGCAGGCGGACGTTGAGGTTGCCGTGGTAGCGGTGACAGGTCGAGCCGTTCACCTCCCACTTCCCCCAATCAAACCGCTCCAGCGCAACGGTCCAGAGCCGTTCCACATGGATGCGATCCTGCTCCAACCGCCCGGCGATCAACCCCGCCGCTGCGCCGAATCCCGCGCACAAGGCCGGGCTCAGCGTGCCCGAGCGGCCGGCAACTTCCTGCATCCCGCCATGCAGCAGCGGATCGAGTCGGACCCCGTCGCGAACCCACAGGGCACCGATCCCCTTGGGCCCGTAGACCTTATGTGCCGAGACGGCGATCAGGTCGGCCGTGCCAGGTATCGGCTCGCGGCCAAAGCCCTGGACCGCATCGCACAGGAACTGCGCCCCGACCGCATGGGCGAGGTCGGCCAGGGCGGCGACCGGCTGGATCACGCCGATCTCGTTGTTGACCAGCATCGCCGCGACAAGCCCCGTGCCGGGCCGGATCGCCTCTGCCGCCCGGTCGAGGTCGACCAGACCGTCCGGCCCGACCGGCAACACCGTGACCTGCCGGCCACCGCGCGCCTCTGCGGCGGACGTGTCGAGCACGGCGGCGTGTTCGGTCGCGATCGTTACGATCGGTCCGGCAGTGCCCTTGATCGCCCAATTGAGCGCCTCGGTGGCCCCGCTGGTGAACGCGACCGTGCCGCCAATCGGCAGCGATCGGGCAATCTGGTCACGGGCCACCTCGACGGCCGCGCGTGCGCGGCGTCCCTCGCGATGCGGCGAGTGCGGGTTGCCGAATCCTTCGCGCAGCCACGGCACCATCGCCTCGAACGCCTCCGGTGCGAGCGGCGTGGTTGCCTGGTAATCCAGATAGGTCATGCTGCAAACCGACCCGTCGCGCGCGCCACGGCGCGCCAGGCGGCGATGAAGCGTTCCACCTCAGCGTCAGTCGTGGAACGGCCGAAGCTGACCCGAATTACCTCTCGCCCCGCCTCGTCCGACCAGCCGAGCGCCGCCAGCACATGGCTGGGCTTGAGGCTGCCGCTGGAGCAGGCGCTGCCCGCCGACACCGCAATGCCGGCCAGGTCAAGCCGGATCAGCTGCGCCGCCGCCGGTGTGCCGGGCAACCGATAGGCGCCGATGGCGGAATGCCGGGCCGAGGCGCCGGCAACCACCTCGCCGCCCGACCGCGTGATCGCGTCATCGACCCGCGCGCGCAGCGTCGCCCAATGTTCGACCGGCTCCGGCTCCGCCAGCGCGGCGGCATAGCCCATGGCAGCAGGCAGGTTCTCGGTGCCCGGCCGATAGCCGCGCTCCTGTCCGCCGCTCGGCCGGAGCAAACGCAAGTCGCGGACGAGCAGCGCGCCGATGCCCGGCGGCCCACCGCGCTTGTGCGCCGACAGCGCGACCAGGTCAGCATGGGCGGCGACCTCCGGATCGATGCCGGCCGGCATCTGCGCGGCGTCGACGAGCAGGGGGCAGCCGGCGGCATGGGCAGCCTCGGCAAGCGCTGCGATCGGCTGGCGCACCCCCGTCTCACTATTCGCCCATTGCACACCAACCAATGTGCCGGGCGTTAGCGCGACAAGGGTGGCGGGATCGACGACGCCGTCCGTGCCCACGGGCAGCACCCGTGCGCCCTCGCCCGCAGCACGGATCGCGGCATCATGCTCTACCGCACTGATCGCGACCGTCGGCGCGGTCGTCCGGCCGAGCGCCATCGCCAGCGATTCGCTCGCGCCGCTGGTCAGCAGGACCTCGCCGGCCCAGCCACAGGCACGGCCGATCCGCTCCCTGGCCTGTTCAAGCGACGCCCGGGCCGCACGGCCCGGAGCATGAGGGCTCGACGGATTTGCCCAGATTTCAATACCCGCCAGCATCGCGGCGCGCGCGGTGGCAGTAACGGGCGTGGTCGCGGCATGGTCGAGATAGATACGGGACAAGCGGGCCGGCTCTGAAGAATTGCGCGAAGGGGCTTGCCACCTATATAGCGCCCATCGTCCAGCGCTCCACCCGGGCGCGCGCCAGCACTCGCGAGTTTTCATGCCCGAAGTCATTTTTCCCGGCCCCGAAGGCCGCCTGGAGGGGCGTTTTGCCCCCGCCCCTCGTCCCCGCGCGCCGGTCGCGATGATCCTGCACCCGCACCCGTCCTCGGGCGGCACGATGAACAACCGCATCGTACAGGAGCTCTACAAGACCTTCCAACGCCGCGGCTTCGCGACGCTCCGCTTCAACTTTCGCGGCGTCGGCAAGAGCCAGGGCGTGTTCGACAATGGCGTCGGCGAGCTGTCCGATGCCGCAAGCGCGCTCGACTGGGTGCAAAGCTTCCACCCGGAAGCGTCAACCACCTGGATCGCGGGCGTCAGCTTCGGCGCGTGGATCGGGATGCAGCTGCTGATGCGCCGGCCGGAAATCCGGGGATTCATCTCCATCGCGCCGCCCGCGAACATGTATGATTTCACCTTCCTGGCGCCCTGCCCCTCCTCGGGCATCATCATCCAGGGCGAAGGCGATGAGGTCGCAACGCCGGCCGCAACGCAGAAGCTGGTCGACAAGCTCCGCACCCAGAAGCACATTACGATTCACCACGACACGATCCCGAAAGCCAATCACTTCTTCGAGCATGAAATGCCCGAACTGATGGGCAGCGTGGACAAGTATCTGGACATGAGACTCGATCCGAACTCGCCGATCCGGTGAGGCTCGTTGCAGCGGATTAGCCAAGCTAATCCGCGCATTGGCAACGAGTCCGGTTAGCGGCGCCTATCCGGCGCCGACTGGCGGCATGGGCTTTGCCCATACCGGGCCTGCTCTCATCATGCCCGGCCTGTCCCGACATGACAGGTAGCGGTCAGGCAGGCAAAAAGCTCAGCGTCGCGATCCCGATCGCGCAGCGGCAATACCGCCCGTTCAATCATCGCCAGCCAACACCCGCGCATAGGCCGCCATGTCGACGTTGCCGCCCGACAGGATGACCAGCGTCCCCGGCTCCAGCGCCACCTTGCCCGCCAGACACGCCGCCAGCGCCACCGCCCCGCCCGGCTCCACGACCAGCCGCAACCGCTCGGCCGCCCAGCGTTGGGCAACACGCACCTCCTGTTCCGATACCGCTACGCCGCGCGCATCGCGGCGCGACAGCACGTCGAAGGTCAGCGGCGACACTCTGGTGGTCTGTAGCGAGTCGCAGGCGGTCGGCTGGGGATTGGGACCGACCGGCTCGATCCAGCTCGCCTCCAGGCTGCGGCGCATGTCGTCCCACCCCTCTGGCTCGACCACGATGATGCTCGCCTCCGACAGGCCAAGGGCGATCCCTGCCGCCAGGCCACCACCACCGCACGGCACAACGACCCGGCCCGGCTCGCCCAGCCCCGCCGCCGCCATCTGATGCCGCGCCTCGATCCCGGCGGAGCCCTGCCCCTCGATAATCCAGGGGTCGTCGAAGCTGGGCACGAGGGTAGCGCCGCGCGCCTCCGCGAGCCGGGCCGCGATCAACTCGCGGCTCTCGGTCGCGCGGTCATACTCGACCACCTCCGCGCCGAGCTTCAGCGTCCCCAGCCGCTTGGCGCGTGGCGCGTCCGACGGCATTACGATCGTCGCCGGGATACCGAGTCGCCGCGCCGCCCAGGCGACCCCCTGTGCATGGTTGCCGGACGAGAAGGCGACCACGCCCCGCCGGCGCGCCTCGTCGTCCAATGCGGTCAACCGATGCCATGCGCCGCGTATCTTGAACGCGCCAACAGGTTGCAGGCATTCGGCCTTGAAAGCGACATCTATGCCGTTGATTTCAAGAGCCAAAAGAGGTGTCGGCGGCAGGATGGCCGCGACCTTGGCGGCGGCGTCTCGAACCCCCGCCCGCGTCGCTTGTCGCACAATGGTCACATTTTGTCTCCGGGTCCGGATCGCCCGCTTTACACGTGGGTTTGTCGATCCTATGTGCGCCGTCCGCTGCCCCATGGGACTTCCAACCGCAAGGCAGCTTTTTCCGTCGTCATGCCGCAAGGCAATTGGAGGTCCCTTGAATTGCACCAGCATCATCGCGCGCTGGGGCTAGCGCCCCTCTCGACTG
>CAKTFL010000163.1 GCA_934555855.1 uncultured Sphingomonas sp.
GCCCTGCACCACCCCTGAATGGACCTTTTTCACGCGTTTCGGCCCACCCCATCCCACTCGATCCCGGCCAATCCCGCCGCGGTGCTCTTTCTCAGTTCATTGTCCAATCACACTCGCGCCCTCGGCGGCGTCCGCGCGGCGCAAAGCGCGCCACAGGATGTTCAGATTGGCCGCTTTGGTCGTCGGGCCGGCGTCGTCGCCGACGACCAGCCGCACCCGTGCGTCCCGCTCCGCGACCGCCGCCACCGCGCCGATCGTGCCCGGGTCGTTGGGGTAGCAGCCGACATAGATGCGATAGTCCGTGTGCTGGAATCGTCGCAGCGCGGCTTCGAGCATCGCGCCGATCACCTCGGCCTCGTGCCAGGCGGCCACGAATACGGCGAGGCGGCCGGGCCGGGCAGGCGGTTGCAGGCGAAAGGCGGGCTGGGCGCCCCGCCACAGCCGGCGGGACCAATAGACGAGATCCATCGCCAGATCGTCCAACCCGCCGACGAGCAGCATCACGGCGGCAAACACCACCAGCTCGCGCGTCGCCGCATCGACCAACCAGATGACCCCCGTCACGCCGTTCCCCCAGCGTCTGCTGCCCTATCCTCCAGCCCGAGCCGGTGCGGGAGGTGAGTGCCTGCATCCTAATCTGACTCAGGTTAAGAAAATCAAGGCAAGACTGGTGTTCGCCGGGGACGGTCCCTCCCGAAGTTGGATGCGGCAGGGCTACATCGTCCGCGCGCTGGTCAACCCGTTCAACCTGGCGGTTAACGGCGTGTTTTCGGGACTGACGTGGTTACGGCGCCGCCGGGCGGGTCACTGTTGGTCGGGAGTGACCCATGCCTGCGGAGTGGGTGGGTTTCTGCCAGCGACGTGACAGCCACCGGCGTAAAGGTGTGTCGAACCAGCGGTCTGCGACCACGGCGACGATGACACATATCCCGAGGATCGGCCCGGCCCAGACGGCAGGGAAGTCGCCGATCGGCTGCCCGGTGACATGGGGCGCAGCCATTCGGATAAAGGCGAGGACCGCCGCGTGAAGGGCATATATGGCGAAGGATGCCAGACCCATTTCCCGGCATAGCCGCGCGGTCCTTGGTCCTATGGCGGCGTTGGCGGTACCGAGCAGCAGCGCCGGATAGCCAATCAGGGCCATCATCAAGTCCCACAGAGCACCCATCGACCCAGCGGCAGGAGGTGCAAAGCTGGCGGTGACCATCAGAGCCGCAAGCGGAACTGGAAGAGTGAAGTTGAAGCGCCCCGTCTGCCAGAGGCGATAGACGAACCCGCCGATGAAGAATGAGTACAGAACCCGACTGCCTCCACCCCAGAACGAGGCATGGGTTGAGCCCAGGTCCAGACTTCCATGATTCAATGCTGTCGCGGCGAGCAACGCCGCGCCCAGGACCAGCAGCGATTTCAGCGCGCTCGCGGTCAGGTGGCGTGCAATCATCACGAACAGCACATTCACGGCCAGTTCCCAGAAGAGCGACCAAGCCGGAAAATTGAACGGGAACGCCGAGTTTCCGTAGAAGATGTCGATTGGTGGAACGGGCAAGAAGAACAGGTTAAGGAGGCCGCTGGCCAACATCGGCCCTATCGCCGGGTGTGCGCCATCACCGATCATCGCGCCCATCAGGAGGAGCACGAAAACCCCGATCGTTCCAAGAGCATAGAGCGGATACATCCTGATCAGCCGCTGCGCCAAGAAGGTGCGACGGTCGATCGGTCGCGCTTCATCCGGCATGTAGATGTGAAACAGGACGAATCCGCTCAGCGCGAAGAAGAGATCAACCGCAAGATAACTTCGGGGCAGAAGTTGAAAGCTCGGCGGCAGCGTGTGATATAGAACGACTGCAAGGGCCGCGATCCCTCGCAGCCCGTCCAAGCCCGTGAAATACTTGCGAGACATCCAGCTCTCCCCCGTGCCGAATCGCTCAATAGGCGATCGGACCGCACTGGAGAAGTCCTTGGCGCGGGCAGCGGTTCAGAGTCTGGGCATCACCTCATGAACGACCGACCGGCCCTCATGAGAGAGTGTCTGACACCCGCGCGCTTAACGGGCGGGAATGCGTCGGTCAGCGTTCAGCAAACCTTTTCGGGCGTCAGGGCCGGTCGCGCCCGCCGCCCGCGCCGCCATCCGCCCCGCCCATGCCCGGCGCACCGACCGAGCCGATATTGCCGAACAGGTCTTCGAAGAAGCCGCGCTTGCGGCCGAGGGTCGGCGTGGTCTTGCCATAGGGCTGGACGGATGCGATCTGGTCGGTGCCGCTGCGACGGATGGCCGTCACCGTACCCTTCTGGTCGAAGCTGATCTGAAGCGTGATCTGCGCCGTCGGGTGCGGGTTCCGGAAGGCGAGGTTGCGGCTCTCTCGCGCAACATAATACCAGTCGCCCCCGTTCGATCCGTTCGCACTGAACTGGCTGGCGAAGCTCGGCTGGCCCAGCGTCGACAGTACCGATTGCCGGTTGTCTACACCCGGCTGGACCGAATTCACCAGGTCCGCATCGACCACATAGCCCTGATGGGTACGCACCTTGGTGCACGCGCTGGTTGCGAGCGTGATCGCCACCGCAAGGGCAGCATGACGGAGGGGAAGGGGGAAACGCATCGGGGCACTCCGTGAACGACAGGCCGGCCGCCGCGACGACACGCGGCGGGAATTGCATCGGCCGGCGGTCACGTCGATATGCCACCCGCGCGGGGCATACAAGCGGCGCAAGGGACCGAAAGGCAGGCACGGGCATGGGGATTCTGGATCGCATCTTCGGCCAGGACCGGCGGGACGAGGTGCAGCAGCTCTACCGGGCGTGCGTCGCGCGGGCGCGCGAGGAGCATTGGTTCCTGGCCGGCGCGGTGCCCGACACGGTTGACGGCCGGTTCGACATGATCGCCGCGGTGCTGTCGACCGTGTTGATCCGGCTGGAGCGCGAGCCGGCGGGCGCCCGGCCGGCGGTGCAACTGGCCGAGGCATTCGTCGACGACATCGACCCGCAACTGCGGGAAATCGGCATCGGCGACATTACGGTCGGCAAACATGTCGGCCGGATGATGGCGGCGATGGGCGGGCGGCTCGGCGCCTATCGAGAGGCGTTCGCGGCCGGCGACCTCCGCCCGGCGTTGGTCAGGAACCTCTATCGCGGCGCCGCGCCGGAACCCGCCGCCCTGGCGCATGTCGCGGACCGGCTGGCTGCACTAGGGCGCGCGCTGACCGATATGCCATTGCACCGATTGTTGAATGGAGAGCTGCCATGAACCCCGAATTCTCGCGCCCGCAGCGCATCGACACGATCGGCGACCGGGAGCGGCCGGTAACCATCGAAGCGGATGCGGAGGAACGCCGCAGGCTCGCCGCGCGCTTCGGCCTGATCTCGATCGAGCGACTGACGGCGGATTTCACCATCTGGCGTGAAGCAGCGGGGATCCTGGCGCGCGGGCGGGTGACGGCGGCGGTGACCCAGGCCTGCTCAGCCAGCGGCGAGCCGCTGCCTGCAAGCGTCGACGAGCCGGTCGAGCTGATGTTCGTCGAACCGGGCACTGGCGAGGAGGAGGTGGAGCTGTCTGCCGACGCGCTCGACACCATCGAGATCGAGAATGGCGCGGTCGATCTGGGCGAAGCGGCAGCGGAAACGGTCGCGCTGGCGCTCGACCCGTTTGTGCGCGGTCCGGATGCGGAAACGGCGCTGAAGGAGGCGGGCGTGCTCAGCGAAGAGGAGGCAGGGCCGGTGAGCGGGCTGGCCGCGGCGCTCAAGG
The DNA here is from genome assembly GCA_934555855.1 of uncultured Sphingomonas sp. The sequence continues at coordinate 3,743 of CAKTFL010000163.1, forward strand.
ACAAGCTGGCCGGGCGCTGAGCCGACCGGGGCGGTTCAGGCGTAATCCGGGCCGAGGCTGGGATCGAGGTCGCGCGGGCGCACGAAGCGGGTGGGCATCGCGCCACCCCTGCCGAGGTCGGCCCAGCGCCCTTCGAGCGTCATCTCGGCCAGGCTGGCGGTCGGGTATTTCCGCTCCACCTCGTCGCGGAGGTCGCCCGGCGCGGCAAGGTCCAGCACCAGGTCCTGAAGCCCCGGATTGTGACCGACCAGCAGGACGCGCGCGTCCGTCTCGTCCTGCTCGTTCACCACCTCCAGCAGGGTCGCTGCCGAGGCGAGGTAAAGCCGCCGGTCCCAAACGGGCGACAGCGACCGACCGCAACCCGCCTCCACCTCCGCCAGCGTTTCGATGACACGCCGAGCGGGCGAGGCGACCACCCGGTCGAAACCGAGCCCCAATACGGCGATGTGCCGGCCCATCAGCGCGGCGGCGCGCCGGCCCTTGTCGTTGAGGGCACGGTCGAAGTCGCGCATGGCGAGGTCGTCGCCGCCAGACTTGGCGTGGCGCAGCAGCGTCATCGTCTTCACGGCAGGCGTTCCCCCCAAGTCTCCCTGGCGGGCACCTCATGCCCGACAGAGCCGCACTTGGAAAGCCGCGACGCGACTCGTGCCACCGCCTCGTCCAGCGTCACGCGTGTGATCGGCGTCCCCTCGGGAAAAGCGGTCAGCAGGCGCGAGGGCGTGGCGGCCGACAGCAGCACGAAGGTGCCGCGATCGTCCGCGCGCCGGATCAGCCGCCCGAACGCCTGGGCGAGCCGCGCGCGGACAATGCGATCGTCATAGGCCGGGCCGCCGCCGACCAGCCGCCGCGCGGCGTGGAGCACGCTCGGCTTGGGCCAGGGCACCCCCTCCATCACCACCAGCCGAAGCGACTCCCCCGGCACGTCCACGCCGTCGCGCAGGGCATCGGTGCCGAGCAGGCTGGCATGAGGATCGTCGCGGAAGATATCGACCAGCGTGCCGGTATCGATCGGATCGACATGCTGGGCGTGGAGGGGCAGTCCCTCGCGCGCCAGCCGGTCGGCAAGCCGCGCATGGACCGCCCTTAATCGCCGGATCGCGGTGAACAGGCCCAGTGTGCCGCCGCCCGCGGCCGTGATCAGCCGGGCATAGGCACCCGACAGCTCGGCCACGTCGCCGCGCTTCACGTCGGTGACGATCAGCACCTCGGCCTGTGTGGCATAGTCGAACGGGCTCTTCGCCTCGAAATGCTGGGGCGCGCGGGCGAGGTGGGGGGCGCCGACCCGCGCCTCCGCCTGCCGCCAGTCGCCGCCGCCGGTCAGCGTCGCGGACGTGACCAGCGCGCCATGCGCGGGCTTGAGCACGATCTCGGCAAAGGGTCGGGTCGGGTCGAGCCAGCGGCGGTGCAGGCCGATGTCGTATTCACGCCCTTCCACTCGGTCGACCGCCAGCCAGTCCACGAAATCGGGGTCCGCCGGCCCGCCGGTCCGCGCAAGCAGCGCCAGCCACGCCGCCACCGTTTCCGCGCGCCAGCCGATCGAGGCGATCGCTCCCTCGATCCGCGCCCGTGCCGGGCCGTCCATCCAGTCCGGCGCTTCCGCCAGCAGCGCTTCCAGGCGACGCGCCAGGCCGTTCAGCGGCCTGACCAGCCCGTCGAGCGCGGCGGCGGCGGGGATCGCCGCGTCGATCAGCGCGGGGGTAGGCTCGGCAAGTTCGGTTTCCAATCCGTAGCCCGCATCGCCCGGCTGTTCGGCCCGCGCATAGGTCAGCCCGCGCACCGCCCCCAGCAGCGTCTCGATCGGGCCAAACGGTTGCCCCTCCGCCAGCCGCTGGAGCCATCCGTCGGACGGCAGTGCCCGCGCCGCCTC
>CAKTFL010000164.1 GCA_934555855.1 uncultured Sphingomonas sp.
GTTCGCGACAAACCGGACGACAACCGCAGCTGCGAAGGGCAGCGCAGCCGAGCCTGTGGGCGTCCGCGTCAGGATCATTCAAGGCGATGGCCGGCCTGTCCGGGCGGCGGCTCATCACCTACGGGTCTCTAGTCATACAATACGATCTGAACGGCTTCGGTCGCCACCGCTGGCAAATAGCTCTTCGCGTTCGGTAGCGAACAGTTGTGACACAAACACCCTTGACCGCAGCAGGAATCACTCCGACAAAAAGATCAAGCGCGACAAAGCGCGAAGTGGGAGAGAGGTGGGAATGGCACATTGTGGGTTGTTGTCGTCAGCGGCGCCGCTGGCCCTGATGCTTGCGTCAGTTCAAGCCCAGGCGAGTGACTTGCGGTCGGATCTCTCGGGGCAGAACGCAACCCCGGCCGCGTTGGTCGGGCAATCGCCGGCAGCCCAGCAGCCTGCTGCTCCGACAGAGCAAGCGCCGGTCAGCGACACCGATCAGGCAAGCGACGCATCGAACGACACCGCCGCCTCATCGGTGCAGGATAGCCAAGCTGCTGCCAACGACGTCGTGGTGACGGGATTTCGCGCGAGCCTGGCCAACGCGCAGGCGATCAAGCGCAACTCGGACGCGATCCTCGACGCGATCGTCGCGGAGGATATCGGCAAGCTTCCTGACAACACGGCGGCCGAGTCGGTCGCGCGTGTTCCCGGTATCCAGGTCGTCCGTGTCGGCGACGAAGTGCGCGAGGTGCTCGTGCGCGGCCTGCCCGACCTCGTCACCACCTTTAACGGCCGGGACATCTACACCGCCGAGCTTCGCCGCTCGCAGCTCCAGGATTTCCCGGCGGGCGCCCTTGCGGGCCTTGAGGTTTACAAGTCGGGCACGGCGGACCTGCTCGAACCCGGTCTGGCCGGGCTGATCAACGTCCGCACACGCCGGGCATTCGACTTCAACAAGCCGTTCACGGTCGCCGGCGGCTTTCGCGGTACGTACAACGACCAGAGCAAGAAGTACGACCCCAACGGCAATCTGCTGGTCAGCATACGCCGCGACACGTCGATCGGGGAAATCGGCATCCTGGTCAACGGATCGTACAATCAGTCGCGCTATCGCAACGCCGTCCGGCTGGCCAGCAATGTCATCACCGCGCTGGGCTCCACCCAGCCCGTCAATCCTGCGTCGGCGGGCCGCGCGTTCCGCTATCCCGACCGCGTCGCCGTCAACAATCCCAGCGGGAAGCGTGTGCGCCCGTCGGGCAACATGAGCGTCCAATGGAAACCGAACAAAGATCTGGAGGTCTATTACGATTTCCTGTTCCAGGGCTTCCGTCAGGATGGCTATAACGATCAGTTCGACCTGTTCCTGCGCGCGGCAGGCCCGACGCTGAACGACGTCGTCCTGCGTGACGGCTATCCGGACCAGGTGGAAAGCTTCACCAAAGTCGGCGGCGACCGCGCGGCGATGTTCCGCAGCACGACCAAAAGCTACACCAACACCTTCCAGAACGCGCTAGGATTCAAGTGGCAGGCCGGTCGTGCGCGGATCAGTGCGGACCTCGCCTATACGCGCAGCGAATACGGCATCGACGAATGGAGCTTCGACACCGCGACGACGAGCGCGCCGACGGCCAACGTAAACTTCTTCGCCGATGGAGGCGCCGCGTTCAGCCTGCCGGGATTCAGGGCGGAGGATCCGAACAACTACAAATGGCGCGGCTATTTCGAACGGACCAACCGCGTTCAGGGCAAGGGGTGGCAGGGGCGTACCGACGTCGACCTGGACACCGACATGTCGTTCCTGCCGAAGCTGCAGTTCGGCTTCCGCTGGTCCGATCGTGACGGCTCGCTACGTAACGGTACGCGATATGCGTTCACCGAGCGGCTCAACATTCCGCTCGCCAGCCTCGGGCTTGGCGACCTGGCGGTGACCCAGGATGCGTTCCGCAGCGACGTACAGGGGTGGCGCGGCTGGTTGATGCCGACGCGAGGGGCGATCGTGAACAATGCCGCCAAGCTGCGCCAGCTCGCAATCCAGGGCCTGCAACAGCAGGTTCCGCTATATCCGACCGATCCGCAGTTCACGAACGCTCTTGCGCTGTTCCAGACCCCGAACGTCCAGCTGGACCCTTATGCCGGCTTCAGCGCCGACGAGACGACATACGCGGTGTACGGACAGGGACGATACAACTTCGCCATCGGCAGCTGGGATATTGACGGCCTGTTCGGGGTACGGGTGGTCAACACGATCGGACAATATCGCGGCATATCGCGCATCTCCAGGAACGGCGTCATTCGCGGGGAGCAGCGATCGACCGACGCCAATTATGTCGACGTGCTGCCGAACTTCAGCCTGCGCGTGCGTCCGGTGGACCGGCTGCAACTCCGCTTCGGCGTCACGAAGACGAGGACGAAGCCCGAATTCGGTGCGCTGAACCCCGCAATCTCCATCACGCAGCGCACCACCCCCGCCCCGGCGGACGCGCCGCTGGACCCGCGCTTCCCGGCGGGCCTGAACACGCCGCCGGACGCCACCGGCAGCGGCGGCAATCCGAACCTCGTTCCGCTGACGTCGACCAATTATGATCTGACGGCCGAGTATTATTTCTCGCGCACGGCTTCGGTGACGGCGTCGGTGTTCTACCGCGACCTGTTCGGCTTCTTCGCCAACTATCCGCGCCGCTTCATCGACCCGGTATTCGGCCTGGTGGAGACGACCTCGCCGGAAAACGCCGGTGCGGGCAACATCAAGGGGGCCGAGATCGCCGGGCAGACCTTCTTCGACTTCCTGCCGGGCGCGCTCAGCGGCTTCGGCGTATCGGGCAACGTCACCTATCTGGAGGGCGAACTCGAATACCCAGCCGCCTTGTCGGCGACGGGTGGCCCGGTGGCTGATCCACCGATCGTCAACTTCCCGAACCTGTCGAAATGGAACTACAACGCTTCGGTGTTCTACGAACGGTCGGGCTTCTCGGCGCGGCTGTCGTACAATTATCGCGGGCCGTTCCTGACCGGCAACTTCATCGACGCGGCCGGCGTGTATGTGGGCGAGGGCGTGCGCAACATCACGCGGCTCGACTACTTCATGAGCTACAACCCCATCCCGCAGCTCACGGTCACGCTGGATGCCACCAACCTGCTCGCGCGGCCGTTCAGGAACTTCTACCAGTACGGCGAAGACCGGGCCTATGCCCGTGACGTGCGGGACGAGGGCCGGTACTTCGGCATCGGCACGCGCTTCCGGTTCTAGGTACCAGCGGGGGAGCGCGCATCCCCCGTTCCGGCAAGATGACAAGGGCGGTAGGGGTCGCGCTGCTCCGCCCGCAGATGCAAGTGGAGTTGGGTATGGCGATGTCGCGCTGGTTGACGACGGCGGCTCTGGTGCTGGGGGCGACCGTGCCGGCGCTGGCGCAGGTGCAGGATCCGGAGGTCCATCCCGTGCAGGTGGACCCGGCCCGGCCCGACTGGGAGAACCCGGCCATCTTCGAACGCGGCAAGTTGCCGGCCCGCGCGACCGCCTTCCCGTTCGAGGATCGCGCACAAGCTCTCGTCGGGCAGCGTGAACAATCGGCCCGCTTCCTGTCGCTCAATGGCGAGTGGAAGTTCGCCTTCTCGCCCGACGCGGAGCGGCTGCCGGCGGGGTTCGAACAACCCGGCTTCGACGACTCCGCGTGGGCCGCCATGCCTGTGCCGGCGGACTGGCAGGCGCACGGCTATGACCAAGCCAAATTCAACAATTGGCGTTACCCCTTCACGCCAAACCGCCCGCTGATCCCGCACGGCGACAATCCGGTGGGTTCGTACCGCCGCACCTTCGACCTGCCGGCCGGCTGGGCGGGCGATGACGTCATCCTGCATGTCGGCGCGGCGGGATCGGCCTATTACGTGTGGGTCAACGGGCAGCAGGTCGGCTACTCGGAAGACAGCAAGCTGCCATCCGATTTCGACATCACGCCCCATCTGACGCCCGGCCGCAACACGGTCGCGATCCAGGTCTACCGCTGGTCCGACGGCTCCTACCTGGAGGACCAGGATTTCTGGCGCGTGTCCGGTATCGAGCGGGACGTGTTCCTGACCGCCGCGCCCAAGCTGCGGGTGCGCGACTTCTTCGTGCGCGCCGGCCTGGATGACACCTATCGCAACGGTACGCTGGCGGTCGACCTGGCGGTCACACCGGGGGCGGCGGCCCGCGCCCGCGTCACGCTGCTGGATGGTGAGCGGACGGTGTTCACGCAAACGTCGACCGTGCCTGCCAACGGGGCGGAGCGGACGCTGACGGTGAACGGCCAGCTGCCCGGCGTGCGGCCCTGGAGTGCCGAGACGCCTAATCTCTACACCCTGCTAGTCGAACTGGAGGACCGGCGGGGCAGGGTGATCCACTCGACGCCTGCACAGGTCGGGTTCCGCACGGTGGCGATGCGCGATGGCCTCGTCACTGTGAACGGCCGACCCATCACGATCCGCGGCGTCAATCGGCACGAGCACGACCCGGAGACCTTTCACGTCATCTCGCGCGCGTCGATGGAGCGGGACGTGCAGTTGATGAAGCAGAACAACATCAACGCGGTGCGCACCGCGCACTATCCCAACGACCCATATCTGTACGAATTGGCCGACCGGTACGGCCTGTATGTCATGGACGAGGCGAATATCGAGAGCCACGCCTATATGGAGATCGGCAACCGGTTTCCGGACAAGCGGGCGCATTACCAGCTCGGCTTCGATCCCGCCTGGCGCGACGCGCATGTCAGCCGCGTGATGAACATGGTGGAGCGGGACAAGAACCATCCTTCCATCATCTTCTGGTCGCTGGGCAACGAGGCCGGGATCGGCCCGACCTTTGAGGACGCGGCTAAGCTGGTCCGTCAGCGCGATCCAGGTCGCCTGATCAGCTATCTTGGCTGGGGGCCGCTGCAACCAGGCGATCATCGTCCTAACTGGTATGCCGACATCTACGCCCCGATGTACGATCCGGCCGCGAAGATGGCGGATTACGCCACTAACTGGAGCTACGGGCAGCCGATGATCCAGTGCGAATATGCCCACATGATGGGTAATTCCGGCGGCAATCTGCACGAATACTGGCACGCGATCCATGCTCATCCCGACAAGCTGCAGGGCGGCTTTATCTGGGATTGGGTGGACCAGTCGATGTACGGCACCACCGCCGATGGCCGCCGCTTCTGGGCGGATGGCGGTGCCTATGGTCCCAACCCGACCGGCGACATCCATTTCGGTGACGGCGTGCTGCAATCCGACCGCACGCCGAACCCCGCCTTCCACGAGTTGCGCAAGGTGTCGGAGCCGCTGCAATTCGACGATTTCGATCCTGTGACGGGCACATTGACGTTGCACAACCGGCAGGATTTCCTCGCTACCGACATATACGCGTTTGAATGGGAATTGCTGGCGGATGGAGTGGCGGTCGCAACCGGACCGCTCGCAGTGCCGGATGTGGCGGCCCGGTCGTCAGGCATTCTGGCCTTGCCGGTCGCGGAATTTGCACGCGGCGATGATGCCGAATATCTGGTGACCGTCCGCGCCCGTGCGAAGGACGGCGCGATTCCGCTGGTCGATGCCGGCACCGTCATGG
>CAKTFL010000165.1 GCA_934555855.1 uncultured Sphingomonas sp.
GGCCTCCTCCTGGTCGTGGGTGACGTAGATCATCGTCGTCCCGGCCTCGCGCTGGATGCGCTTGAGCTCGACCCGGGTCTCCTCGCGCAGGCGGGCATCGAGCGCGGAGATGGGATCGTCCATGAGATAGGCGACCGGGTCCAGCGCCAGCGCCCGCGCGATCGCCACGCGCTGCTGCTCGCCGCCCGACAGCGTCGCAGGCCGTGCCCCGGCCCGGTCGGTCAGCCCGACCCAGGCCAGCATCTCCCGCACCGGCTGCTCGATCTGTGCCGCGGGCACGCCCGCTACCCTGAGCGGCAAGGCGACATTGTCCCAGGCCGACAGGTGCGGCACCAACCGAAAATCCTGGAACACCACGCCGATCCGGCGGCGAAAGCCCGGCAGGCGCGTCCGCGGCAGCATCACCGTGTCCTCTCCGAACAGCCGGATGATGCCGCGGCTGGGCCGCTGGGCGAGATACAGCAGCCGGAGCAGCGAGGTCTTGCCCGCCCCGCTCGCGCCCGTGAGGAAGTAGAAGGCGCCGCTGCCCAGGGTGAAGCTGACGTCGGACAGCGTTTCGGAACCCGTGCCGTAGCGCAGGCCGACATTCTCGAACTGAACGATGTTCGCCATCAGACGTCGCGCACCCCGCCCCTACCAACCGAGGCCGGGGATGCCTTGGCACGAACCCGCGCGCCGCTTCAAGCTTGCCAGGATCGCGGGGGACGGCTTAGTTTACACGGACGGGAGGTCGCCCGACGCGGCCGTGTTCTTTCCGGCTCCACGCGTCCATGATCCTCGAATGTCCCGAGTGCAGCACCCGCTACCTGGTACCCGATAGCGCGATCGGGGCAGAAGGGCGGACGGTGCGCTGCGCCAAGTGCAAGCACAGCTGGTTCCAGGCGCCGGCCGCATCCGAGCCGGAACCGGCGCCGGCGGCCGAGCAGCAGGATGCCGCGACCTCCGACGCGGAAGCGCCGGCCGGCGAGACGGAAACCGGGGTGGCCACCGCCGTGCCCCCGGTTCCTGCACCGGCCGCGGTGTCAAACCCGGTCGTCTCAGCAGATGCCCGCTCACGGGAAGGAAGCTTCGACGCCTTCGCTCATCGGGCGCCTTTCCGCCGGCGACGCGCGTCGTCGCGTCAATGGACGATCATTGCGGTGATCGCCGGACTGCTGATGCTCGTCGCGGCCGCGGCCATCCTGTGGTCCGGGGCTCCGGGTCTCGCCGCGCGGCTCGGCATCGGCACGGCGCAGACGCCGTTGCTGCTCAAGGACAATCCCATCGAGCGGCGTGAGCTCGACAACGGGTCGGAGCTGTTCGCGGTCAGCGGGCAGGTCACCAACCCCTCGGGCGAGCGCCAGCGCATCCCCGACATCACGGCGGACCTGCGCGATGCCAGTTGCCGGCTGGTCTTCAGCTGGAAGATCACGCCCCAGAAGCGGACGGTGCCGCCGGGCGGCATGATCGATTTCTATTCCGCCCGGCTCGACGTGCCGCCCAGCTCCAAGCTGCTGGAACTCAGTTTTACCGGCGAGGGGTTGCGCTCACCGCAGCGCAACGACTGCCGGACCCGCTGAACCGGCCCAATCGGCCTTTGGTGACCGGAATGCGAAACGCCGGTTGCGGCGATCGATCCGCTTTGCTAGGGGCACCCGCCTACCAGCCGCCGGACCATCGGCGGTTATGGCACGTGCGGTCGTGGCGGAATTGGTAGACGCGCAACGTTGAGGTCGTTGTGGCCGAAAGGCCGTGGAAGTTCGAGTCTTCTCGACCGCACCAGTCACTCCGGGCTAATCTGTTTAGATCAGGTCTATTTGACAGCTCCCGTTGAGAAGCGCTCCTCCCTCATCCTTTATCGGCCTGACCGAACAAGTACGGACTGCGGGGACAGCTAAGCGGCCCGATGGCCCGCTTCTGACCGATCTGTCACCATCAACATTCGGCGGGACCGCGGATCATAGTGCGGCAGGATGCCCGAAACCTGTGACGAGGATAATGCGCCGATCGTGGCGCGCGGCGAAGCGGCGGAATTGCTAGGCCGGATCGACATTCAGGGTTCCAAGCTGCCTGATTGCTGATTCATGAGGTCCGTGTTGAAGGGCGGAGCGGACGATGGAACCAAGCGATACGGTACGAGTCGAGCGCGTCGCGGTGGGCGACGGACCACCGCCCACGAGCCTGCGCCCCGGCCACAATTTCGTCGCGCTTGAGCTTCGCGCCCACCCAAACGCTGCCCATGACGCTTGTGAGGCGCATGGTTAGCGCGTAATCGCGTGCCCGTTCATGGCACGCGCGCGTCCTTCCCGCATCACCCCGCCCTCCCGCTCCCCCTGGCGTCGCCGCCTGGGCTTGTTGATGAAGATCGGGCTGGTACTGGGCGTCTTCGCGGTGATCGCGCTGGTCACGGCGGTGTACGTCACCCGGTCCGAGCTGCCGAGCTTCGACCAGCTCAAATCCTCTCCCAACGGACAGATGATCCGCGTTCACGCCGCCGACGGCACGGTCATCGTCTCTCTGGGGCCGAGCTATGGCGAGTGGCTGTCCTATGACCGCATCCCGGCCGTGATGCGCGACGCCACGGTAGCGGTGGAGGATCGCCGCTTCCGCAGTCATCCCGGCGTCGATCCGATCGGCATCCTGCGATCAGTCCAGGTCCGCTACGAACGGGGACGCTGGGTGCAGGGCGGTTCCACCATCACCCAGCAGCTGGCACGCAACATCTTCCTGTCGAGCCAGAAGAAGTTCGGCCGGAAGTTCCGCGAATGGATCCTCGCCCTCGCGCTGGAGCGCAAGTTCAGCAAGGACGAAATTCTGGAGCTGTACCTGAACAAGGTCTATTATGGCGGCGGCGCCTATGGCATCGACGCGGCGAGCCGGAAGTTCTTCGGCCATGGCGCCGATCGGCTGAGCCTGGCCGAGGCGGCGGTGATCGCCGGGCTGGTCAAGGCACCGTCCAACTACTCCCCGACCGCCGACGTCGATGCCGCGAAGGGCCGCGCCGGCGTGGTGATTCGCCAGATGGTCCGCTATGGCGCGATCAGCCAGGGGCAGGCGGACGACGCGGACATTGCCGACGTCCGGATGGCGCCCGAGGCGAAGCAGAACAGCGCCCGCTACTTCACCGACTGGGCGCTGCCCCAGCTCGACACGTTGATCGACGAGCAGCAGGCGCCCCTTGAGGTGTGGACGACGCTGGACCTCTCGATGCAGCGCACCGCCGATGCCGCGATCCGCCAGAACGTGCCGGCCGGTACGCAGGGCGCGCTGGTCAGCCTGGACCGTGACGGCGCCGTACGCGCGATGGTCGGCGGAACCGATTACGTGTCCTCCAACTACAACCGCGCGACCCAGGCGGTGCGGCAGCCGGGCTCCGCCTTCAAGCTGTTTGTATACCTCGCCGCGCTGGAGGCCGGACACAAGCCAGAGGACTCGGTGGTCGATGAGCCGGTGACGATTGACGGCTGGAGCCCACGCAACGATTCGCGTCACAATTCCGGCGCCGTGTCGCTCCGCACCGCCTTTGCCTATTCGCTGAACACCGTGGCGGCAAAGCTAGGGCAGGAAGTCGGCTTCAACACCGTCGCCGACATGGCGCGCCGGTTCGGCATCACGACAGCGGTCAACACGCATCCGTCGATGGTGCTGGGCACGTCCGACGTGCGCCTGATCGACATGACGCGCGCTTTTGCCAGCGTCGCCGCGAACGGCGTCGCCATCGCACCCTATGCCATCACGCGGGTCACCGCCAATGGCCAGACGATCTACAGCCATGAGGTCGATCGCAGCCATGTACTGGTCGCACCCTATGTTGCGGCACAGATGACCGACCTGCTTCAGACCGCGGTCAACACCGGCACTGGTCGCCAGGCGCAGATCGGCCGGCCGGTGGCGGGCAAGACGGGGACGACCAGCTCCGGCAAGGACGGCTGGTTCCTTGGCTTTTCCTCCGGGCTGACCACGGGCGTGTGGATGGGCAAGGACAATGCCCGGCCGGTGCCCGGCCTGCACGGCGGCACCGCGCCTGCGCGGGCCTTCGCCGCCTTCATGCGCCCGGCGACGGCCGATCGGCCGATCGAACAGTTCGAGACGCAGGTCACTCTGCCCGACATGCAGCTGGAGCCCGACCAAGAAAGCTATTACGGCCAGCCCGACAACGGCCTGTTCGTCGACGAGGACGGCAACCCGGTCGGGCAGCAGGATCAGACGCCAACGCTGCCCCAGCCCCAAGCTCAGCCTCAGCCGACCGCTCCGGACGGACAGCCGGGCGAGGACGGGCCGGCACCGTATGCGCGCCCCGAACTCAACCAGGACTGGCTGGACCGCGTCACGGGCCGCGAGCAGGCCCCGTCACGCGATCGCCGGGAACAGGCGCCCCGCCCCGCGCCCTCCTATACGGACGACCGTCCGAACCAGTGAAGGCCGGCGCCATGACGTCGCAGCCAGTCGCGCGAGGCCTGCGGGTCATCGCCGTACAGTTCGCCCGCTAGCGCGTGGAAGGCGGGGCCGTGGTTCATATGCACGCGATGCGCCACCTCATGCGCGACGGTTGACCGCCTGACGAAGCCAGGCGCAAGCAGCAGCCGCCAGCTGTAGCGGATGGTGCCGGTCGCCGCGCAGCTGCCCCAGCGCCCGCGCGGATCGCCGATCGCAACGCCCGGCACGACCACTCCGGCCCGGCTTGCCAACTCGTGAGTCTCGGCGGCAAGCAGTTCGAGCGCCGTGCTCTTCAGCCAGGTTTCGACGCGCGGCGCCAGCGTGGCCTCAGGACCGCCGGTGTGGAGCGCATCCCCTTCACGCCTGACGGACCGGGCACGGCTGTCCCGATGCCACCGGATCGTCAGCTCTTCGTCGGCGACCGGCAGCACCGCACCGTCGACAAAGGGTTGTGCGATCGGCAGCCGCGCGCGTTGCTCGGCCAGCCAGTCCAACTTGTCATCCGCCCAGGCGACTGCCTTGGTCAGCGCGGCACGGCGCGGCACCACCAACCGCGCGCGGCCGGTCGCCGGATCCAGCGCCAGCCGCACACGCCGCGCAGTCGGGTGCCGGACGATATCGTAGTCGCTCACAGCTCCCGGTCGACGAGATGATATTCCAGCTCGCCCGCATCATCCTCGCTGATCGTCCAGCCGCGTACCGACTGGCCGGCCCGGTGAACCGCATCGCGATCGCCAGAGATCAGGTAATGCCAGCCGGGCAGGGGCTCGCCCGCCGCGCGCAGGCGATAGGCGCAGGTTGTCGGCAACCAGTCGATGCCGCGGACATTGCCCGTCGTCAGCCTGACGCATTCGGGCACATAAGCTCGCCGGTGCCGGTAATCGGAGCAGAAGCCGGTCCGCCGGTCCAGCAACCGGCAGGCGACGTTGGTCGGCAACAGCTCGCCGGTATCCTCGTCCTCCAGCTTGTGGAGGCAGCATTTGCCGCAGCCGTCGCACAGCGCCTCCCACTGGCCGCGGTCCAGCGTCTCGATCGGTTGATCCCAGAAGTTCGTCACGTCACCCAGCGTCGCAGTTCGGCCGCCACCGCCCCCCCACCCTTGTCGGACGGGATCAGCGCCAGCGGTTTGCCGTTCGAATCCATCAGATAGGTCTGGCG
>CAKTFL010000166.1 GCA_934555855.1 uncultured Sphingomonas sp.
ACCCGGACGGCTACGACCAGCTGCTCGCCTCGGCCCGCATCACCGTCCAGGCACGCGCGCCGCTGACGCCGGTGGTCAAGCTCGTCTTCGGCGCCGATTATGACAAGACACGGCTGACCGAGTTCGCCGCGGTGCTCGGTCATGCACGGCGGCACGGCATCGGGCCGGGCGGTCTGCCCGAGTTCCTCGACGGCTTCGCAGGGGGGATCAAGGCGATCGTCGCCGCCGAGCGCCAGGCGAAGAAGCCCGCACCCCGCCCGGTCGATCCGGCGCCCGCTCGTGAGCCGATCGCGCACCTGCCGATCGAGGTGGCGGGCCAGCCGGGCAGCACCGTGGTGCTGGTCGCCCGGATCGCGGCGGGAGGCTGGCTCGACCTGATCGGCACGGTCGCCGACAATGCCGCGCTCAGCGACAAGGCCCTGCGCGCGCTGGGCTGAGCCGAAACTACGCCACCGATCCTGCCGCTTCCGCAGAGGGTTGAGCGCAGCCGGATCGGAGCGCATAGCCCCGGCATGACCGACAGCCAGCCGCTCGCCGTCCAGTTCGCCCGTCGCATGACAAGGGGCGCACTGCCCGGGGAGCTGGAGGGGTTCGGCGACGCGGAGGCGCTGGCCGCCGCCTCGTTCGTGATGGAGGCCGCGGCGACGCGGGTCGGCTCGACCCCGTCAATCGCGCTCGCCCCCATCGCCGCCGACGATCCGCGCCGGAGAATGCGGATCGCGGTCATCAATGACGACATGCCGTTCCTGGTCGATTCGGTCGCCGCCGCGATCGGCGCGCGCGACATCGCGATCGATCGGATCATCCACCCGGTCGTTCCCGTCACCCGCGATGCCGCCGGCCAGCTGCTCGCGATCGATGAAGGCGGCCGTCCCGAATCGATGATCTATCTGGAGGTGGAGCGCGCCGATGCGCGGGACCGGCGCGAACTGGTGGACGGCCTGCTCACCGTACTGGCCGATGTCCGCGCCGCGGTGACCGACTGGCCCGGGCTCCAGCAGGCGCTGGCAGCGGACGCGCGCGCGCTCGATCCCGACAGCGAGGCGGCCGCGTTGCTCGATTGGCTGATCGAGGGGCGGATGACCCTGCTCGGGCATGAACGGTGGCGCGACGGAGCGGAGCCCGAATCGCTCGGCATTGCCCACACCTCCCGCCTTGTGCCCATCCTGGCCGAGGCTAGCCGTGCGCTCGCGATCGACTATTTCGCCCGCGATGATGCCGCACCGCTGCTGCTCCTCAAGTCCAACCTGCTCTCGCCCGTTCATCGTGCGGTGCCGCTTGATCTGGTCGTGCTGCCGGTTCGAGAGGGGGGGCGTGTAACCGGCCTGTCCATCCATGCCGGCCTGTGGACCAGCGCCGCGCTGGCCGCCCCCGTCATGGACGTGCCGGTGCTGCGCGGGCGTCTGGCGGATCTGCAGGCGAAGTTCGGGTTCGATCCGCGCGGCCATGCCGGCAAGGCGCTAGCCCAGGCGCTGTCGGCGCTGCCGCACGACATGGCGGTGGCGGTGGAGCCCGATGCCCTGGAACGGCTGGTGCTGACCGCCATGTCCCTCGCGGACCGGCCGCGCCCCGCCCTGGTCACGGTGCGCTCCGCCCTGGGGCGGCACCTGTTCGCCTTTGTCTGGTTGCCGCGCGACGACCTCACCACCCAGCGCCGTATCGCGATCGGCGACCTGCTGGCGGAGGCGGCGAGCGGGCCGGTCATCAACTGGACCATCGCGATCGAGGAGGGGGCGGTCGCACTGATCCGCTACACGCTCGACGTGCGCGGCACGATCGCCGGCGATGTCGACGCGCTGGAGCCGCGCATCGCCCGTATGGTGCGCGGCTGGGTGCCCGCGGTGGAGGGCGCGCTGGCCGAGGAGATCGGGCCGGGCCGGGCCGCCCGCATCGCCCTGCGCTTCGCGGGCGCCTTTCCGGCCGGTTATCGCAACGCCCATGCCGCCGAGGAGGCGGCCGCCGACGCGCTGCGCCTCGCCAGGCTGGACAGCCCCGCTGCGCGCGAGGTGCGGTTGATCCAGGCCGAGGGCGCGCCCCACCTGAAGCTTTATCGTCAGGGCGGCGCCCTGGCCCTTTCCGACGCGGTGCCGGTGCTGGAGAATTTCGGCTTCCGGGTCGTGGAGGAAATGCCGACCGGGCTGACGGACGAGACTCGCTCCTCGATCCACGATTTCCTGGTCGAGGCGGTCGCTCCCCTGCCCGCCGATCCCGCCGTGCTGGAAGGAGCAGTGGCGGCGGTGCTCGCGGGTCAGGCGGAAAACGACGCCTTCAATCGTTTGATCGTCGAAGCGGGGATCGCGCCTGAGGCAGTGCTGCTGCTGCGCGCTTGGTTCCGCTATCTCCGCCAGGCCGGCCTGCCCTATGGCCTGGCGACGGTGGTGGACGCGCTGCGCCGCGCGCCCCGGATCGCGGCGGCACTGGTGGAGCGCTTCGCCGCCGCCCATGCGCCGGAGGGCGGCCCGGATGGCGGGGATGTCGCTGCCGCCGACGCGGTGATCGCGGCGGGGCTCGACGCGGTGTCGGCGATTGATGACGACCGCATTCTGCGCGCCTATCACGCGCTGGTCGCGGCGACGCTGCGGACCAATGCCTTCACCCCGGCGGGACGCGAGGCGCTCGCCTTCAAGCTCGACAGCCACCTGATCCCCGGCCTGCCCGCGCCGGTGCCGTGGCGCGAGGTGTGGGTCTATTCCCCGCGCGTCGAGGGCATCCACCTGCGCGCCGGCCCTGTTGCGCGCGGCGGGCTGCGCTGGTCCGACCGGCGCGACGATTTCCGCACGGAGATCCTGGGCCTGATGAAGGCGCAGCGGGTCAAGAATGCCGTGATCGTGCCGACCGGGGCCAAGGGGGGCTTCTACCCCAAGCAGCTCCCCTCCCCCGCCAACCGCGACGCCTGGATGGCGGAGGGCACCGAAAGCTACCGCATCTTCATCCGCGCGCTGCTGTCGATCACCGACAACATCGTCGAGGGCGCGGTCGTCCATCCCGAGGGCGTCCGCGTCAGCGATGGCGCGGACCCGTATTTCGTGGTCGCGGCCGACAAGGGGACTGCGACCTTCTCCGACGTCGCCAACGCGCTGGCGCTGGAACGCGGCTTCTGGCTCGGCGACGCCTTCGCATCCGGCGGCTCGCAGGGCTATGATCACAAGGCGATGGGGATCACCGCCAAGGGCGCATGGATCTCGGTCCAGCGCCATTTTGCGGAACGCGGCGTCGACGTGCAGGCCGACCCGATCACGGTTGTGGGCTGCGGCGACATGTCGGGCGACGTGTTCGGCAACGGCATGTTGCTGTCGCGCACGATCAGGCTGGTCGCCGCTTTCGACCACCGCCACATCTTCCTCGATCCCGATCCGGACGCGGAGGCGAGCTTCGCCGAGCGCACGCGGCTGTTCGCGCTGCCGCGATCGTCCTGGGCCGACTGGTCGACGCCGATCTCGGCCGGCGGCGGCATCCACAGCCGCGTCGCCAAGTCGATTACGGTGACGCCGCAGGTTGCCGCCGCGCTGGGCATCGAGCCGGGCGAGTTGGAGCCGGCCGCGCTGATTTCCGCCATTCTGAAGGCGCCGGCGGACTTGCTCTGGTTCGGCGGCATCGGCACGTATGTGAAGGCACGCGCCGAGAACAACGCCGTCGTCGGCGATCCCGCCAACGACCGGCTGCGCGTCGATGCGGAGGACCTGCGCGTCACCGCCATCGGCGAGGGCGCCAATCTCGGCGTGACCCAGGCGGCACGCATCGCCTTCGCGGCGCGCGCCAATGGCCTGGGCGGCGGCCGCATCAACACCGACTTCATCGACAATTCGGCCGGCGTCGACTGCTCCGACAATGAGGTCAACATCAAGATCGCGCTCAACCGCGAGGTAATCGAGGGGCGGCTGGCCGAGGAGGATCGCAACCGGCTGCTCGCGGCGATGACCGACGACGTGGCGCATCTGGTGCTTGAGGACAATCGCCTCCAAACCCTCGCTCTGTCGATCGCCCAGCGGGACGGGGCGCTCGCCATGCCGAGCTATGTCCGACTGATCGAGATGTTCGAGGGTGCCGGCCGGCTCGACCGCCGGGTCGAGGGGCTGGCCGGCAACGAGGACCTGCTCCGCCGCGGACAGGACGGTGAGGGGCTGACCCGGCCCGAACTGGCCGTGCTGCTCGCCACGGCCAAGCTGGCGTTGCAGGACGCGATCGAGCAGGCGGGACTGGGCCACGACCCGGCGCTGCTGCCCGATCTTCACGCGGCCTTTCCAACCGCGATGCGCGAGCGGTTCGCGGCCGCGATCGACGCCCATCGCCTGCGCGGCGAGATCGTCGCGACCAAGCTCGCCAACCGCCTGATCAACCGCCTAGGCGTCCTCCAGCCTTTCGACGTCGCGGAGGAGGAGGGCGCGGCGATGGGCGACGTCGCGGCCATGTTCGTCGTCGCCGAGCAACTGTTCGACCTCCGCCCGCTCTGGGCGGATATCGAGGTGACGTCGATGCCGGAGACGGCGCGAATCGCGCTGTTCGACGAGATCGCGGCCGCCACGGGCTCGCAGATCGCCGACCTGCTGCGCGCCCTGCCGGCGGGCACGTCGCCTCAGGCGGCTATCGACCGCCTTGCCCTCGGCATCGCCCGGCTCGCCGCGCAGACGGACGAGCTGCTGCTTGAGGAGGCGCGCGCGCACAGTGCCCGGATCAACGCGACGCTGGCCGGCACCGGCGCACCACCCGAGCTTGCGGCGCGCGTCGTGCGCCTGTTCGAGATGGACGGTGCGGTCGGGCTCGCCGCCCTGGGCCAGCGGCTGGATCAGGACGAAACGGTGCTGACCCGCGCCTTTACCCGGCTGGGTCAGGCGCTGGGGCTCGACTGGGCACAGGCGACCGCCAGCCGGATCGGCTCGTCGGACCCGTGGGAGCGGCTGCTGCTCGCCGGGCTGGCGCGCGACTTCCAGCAGATCCGCCTGGACTTCCTGGCTCGCGACGGAGCGGCCGATCCGGGCGAGGCGGTTGAACGCTGGCTAGAGGCTCAGGGCGGTCGCGTGCAGCAGTTCCGCAGCCTTGTCACGCGCGCCCGCACCGCCGCCCAGCCGAGCGCGGCCATGCTCGCGCAGATCGCGGGCCAGGCACGGGTGCTGCTGGGAAGGTGACTTCCACTCGGCTGACATGGAACAGGCCTCAAGAAGTCGACCTGCTGACCTTGGACCAGCTGATCCGTTCGCCCTGATCTGCCGGAGGGCTGTCCTAAGCGCCTGCCGTTGCAGGCAGTCGAAGGGGCTGTGCGCCCTCGCCAGGAAGACAGGGCTTCGACAGGCTCAGCCCGAACGGCAGGGTGGCCTGGGTGACCGGAACTGGCGCGGGGTGGTTACGCCCCCGCCACCCGCACCACCTCCAGCAGCAGCCAGTAAAGCACGCCGGACAGCAGCATCGCGATCGGCAGGGTCATGATCCAGGCGAGCGCCATGTTGCGAAGCGTGCGCGCCTGAAGCCCCGCCCCGTTCGCGACCGACGCGCCCGCCACGCCCGACGACAGGATATGCGTGGTCGATAC
>CAKTFL010000167.1 GCA_934555855.1 uncultured Sphingomonas sp.
GTTCAGGACCTTCTCGCCGCGATCCGCTTCGCGTTGCAGCCGGACGACAACCTGTCGCTCGCCAGCCTGCTGGTATCGCCGCTGATCGGCTGGACGCAGGACGAACTGATGCTTGCTGCCCCGCGTGAGCGCGCCAGCCTGTGGGCGCATCTGCGCCGGACCCGGTCGGCCGAGCTGCTCGCGCCGTTGACGATGATCCTGGGCCGGGCGGACTTCGCGACACCCTATCAGTTTCTGGAAGAGATCCTGTCCGGTCCGCTGGACGGGCGGCGCAGGCTGATCCGCCGGCTGGGAGCGGAGGCGCGCGATCCGATCGAGGAACTGCTTGGGGCCGCGCTTGCTTTCGAGACGACGACCACGCCATCGCTTCAGCGCTTCCTTGACTGGTTCGATCGGGGCGAGGTGGAGATCGTGCGCGATCCGTCCGCGCCGCACGACGCGGTCCGGGTGATGACCGCGCATGGGGCGAAGGGGCTCCAGGCGCCGCTGGTGATCCTGGCGGATGCCACCGCCGATCCCGCCGCCGCTCCCCGCTCCATTCTGCGCTGGAGCCCGGACGGCGCACAGCCGCCGATCCCGGTCTTCCGCCCTCGCGCCGGCGAGCGCGGCGGGCCGCTGGACGAGGTGCTTGCCGTCGCCGAAGCGCGCGAGCTGGAGGAGCATTGGCGGCTATTCTACGTGGCCGCGACGCGGGCAGAGGAGCGGCTGGTCGTCGCGGGCGCGCTCGGGCCGCGTGCAAAGGGGGTGCCGCCGACAGCCAGCTGGTACGCCGCCGCCGATCGCGCCCTGACCGCGCTGGGCGTGCCTGGTGAGGTGACCCCGCGAGTCTTCCGGGGCGGGGAGCCGGCAAAGAGGCCGGCTCGCAAGTCCGCGACGACCGCGGCGAAAGAAAAGGGCGATGTGCCCGACTGGGCTCGCCGCCTTGCGCCGCAAGAGGCGCGCCCGCCGCGTCCGCTCGCTCCGTCGGCCCTGGGCGCAGATGCGGTGGCCGACCCGCCGCCGACCCCCGCCATGCGCGAGGCCGCGGAACGGGGACGCCTGATCCATGCCTTGTTCGAGCGCTTGCCTGAGATCGCGCCGGGCGAGCGTGATGACGCTGCTGACCGCTGGCTTGAACGGGCGGGCGGTGTCGCGGACGCGGCCGAACGGGAGGCGCTGGCAAATAGCGTGCGCGCGATCATCGACGACCCACGCTTTCGCGATCTGTTCGCGGGCGAGGCGCTGGCGGAAGCGCCGATCACGGCCACCCTGGCCGAAGGCACCGTCGTGTCGGGAACGGTCGACCGGCTGCTGGTCGCGCCCGACCGGGTGGTCCTGGTCGACTACAAGACGGGGCGGCGCGCGCCAGCGACCATCGAGGAGGTGCCCGATTACCACCTGAAGCAGATGGCGGCTTATGCTGCCGCGCTCGGCGTAATCTTTCCGGGCCGGGCGATCGAGGCGGTGTTGCTGTACACATCGGGGCCGGTGCTGCTGCCGCTTTCCTCTGCGTTGCTCGACGCGCACAAGCCGCGCTTTCACCTTGCGGAGCAAAGCTAGCGCTTCGGCCGTTGAGCGGGCCGGTCCGGCCGCCTAGATCGGCTGAAGCAGATAAGGAGAACAAGATATGGCGACCAAGCAGATCACCGACGCCAGCTTCCAGGCCGACGTCCTCCAGTCCGACAAGCCGGTGCTGGTCGATTTCTGGGCGGAATGGTGCGGTCCCTGCAAGATGATCGGGCCAAGCCTGGAGGAGATTTCCGATGAGCTGGGCGAGCAGGTGACGATCGCCAAGCTGAACATCGACGAAAATCCGGACGCGCCGGGCAATTACGGGGTGCGGGGCATTCCGACGATGATCCTGTTCAAGGGCGGCGCACCGACCGCGACTAAGGTCGGTGCCGAGCCGAAGGGCCGGATCAAGGCATGGCTGGAAGGCGCGCTGGGCTGAGTGGGGAGGGCCGCCACAGTGCGGCCCCGCTCGAGGGAGGACAAGATGGCCCGCTACGCACGCATAGACCGCACCGGCGGGCCGGAGGTCATCAGCTGGCATGACGAGGATCTGACGCCGCCGGGAGTTGGCGAGGTGCGGATGCGCCACACCGCGGTGGGGCTGAACTACATCGACACCTATCATCGCTGCGGCGTCTACCCCGTCGACCTGCCCGCCCGGCTCGGTGCCGAGGCGGCGGGGGTAGTGGAGGCCGTCGGCGACGGCGTGGAGGAGTTCGCGCCCGGAATGCGGGTCGGCACCTTCGGTCCCGCTCGGGGCGCTTACGCCACCGCACGCAACCTGCCTGCAGCCCAGCTGATCGCGTTGCCCGATGATGTGGACGATCGCACGGCGGCCGCCATCCTGCTGAAAGGCTGCACGGCCGAGATGCTGGTGGAGCGCTGCGCCCGTGTCCAGCCGGGCCAGGCGGCGCTCGTCTGGGCGGCGGCTGGCGGGGTCGGGCATCTGCTGGTCGGCTGGCTCAAGGCGGTCGGTGCGATCGTGATCGGCGTAGCCGGTGGCTCGGATAAGGTGGCGAGCGTTCTGGCGGCCGGGGCCGACCACGTGATCGATCATCGTGCCGAAGACGTGGCGGCTCGCGTGCGCGAGATCACGGATGGCCAGGGTGTGCGCGTGGTGCTCGACGGCGTCGGCATGGCCAGCTGGCATGCATCGCTCAAATCGGCCTCGCGACGCGGCCTGATCGTCAGCTATGGCAATGCGGGCGGTGCGGTTGCGGGCATCGGGCTCGGGACGCTGGCAAGTCACGGGTCGCTGTTCGTCAGCCGACCGACCCTGTTCGACTATTATGTGACCCCTGACGAGCGTCGCGCCGGCGTCGACCGGCTGTTCGCGATGCTCCGCCAGGGCGCGATCCGGCCGGACATCGGCCAGACCTTCCCCTTGGAGGGCGCCGCCGACGCGCATCGCGCAATCGAGGCAGGCGACACGCGGGGCAGTACGCTGCTGATCCCGTGAACCGTCAGGTCCAATAGAGGATGCGCGCGTCAGGCAGCCGGCGCGCGATCTCCTCTTCGAAGAAGCGGCGCAGGGCGCGCATCGTGTCTGTGCCGTAGACATGCTTGATCGAGCCGAACTTGGTCCGCTTCTCCGTCCGGGCGGTGGGGTCCATCTCCAGCGCCGATCCGGGATACCAGCTGTCGAGCACCGCCTTCGACCCCGGCGTGAAGCGGTGAGTGATGAGTTCCACGGTTAGATCCAGCCCGTCGACTCCTGACAGCGCCGCCGCAGCCTGGCCGATCAACTCGCCATAAGCCTGTTCCCATCCTTCGGCGGCGATGATGGGCGCGATCGTCAGTCCGACCTTGTAGCCCGCGTCGGCCATCTGGCGTAGAGCGCGCAGCCGATCGGCGACGCGGGCCGTGCCGCCCTCGAACCGGGCGAAGCGGGCCGGATTGACCGACGCGCGCATCCGCGTGCGACCGCGATGATCCAGTGCGAGCAGCGGCTCCACATCCGCGAACTTGGTGGTGAAGCGCAGCTGCACGTCCGCTTCCCATCCGCCAACATAAGCGATCAGCGCCGACAGCGACCCGGTCAGATGTTCGAGCCCCAGCGGATCGGTATAGCAGGACGCCTCGTAGGTCGTGCCCTCATGCGCCCGTGTGCGCGACCGGCTGGTGATCTGGCCTCGCCCCAGATGCGCGGGCAGTTCGGCGAAGATTTCGGGCAGGTTGGCATAGACGCGGGTGATCGGCGGCCCCTTGAGCGATCCGGCGAGATAGCAATAGCTGCAATGTGCGGGGCACCCCTCCGCCAAGTCGACGCGCCAGTCCGCCGATGGGGCGATCGGTTGGAGGCGGCGCTTGGAGGGAGAGGCGACGACCAGCGCCAGCGTCTGCTTCGCCTCCGCATATTGACGCCGGGGATCGTCGGGCAGGTCGAGGCGGATGCGGTCGGTCGGCAGCCGCTCCACGGCCACGCCGTAATCCTCGGCGCGCGCCACGATGGAGCGGCCATGCTCCCATTCCAGCGCGGAAGGGGTGACCAGCAGCCGCCGGGGCAGCCACGGGCGCTTGGAGGGGAGGGCAGCGGCGGTGGCCATGACGAGTGAACGCGGATCATGCGCGGCCGTTGCCCGTTGCGGATAGGGATCTGCGGAGAAGGCATCATGGATCATCAGGGATTGCGGGTGGTCATCACCGGCGCGTCGAGCGGCATCGGCCGGGCGACGGCTGAGGCGTTCGCGGCGAAGGGTGCCCGGCTGGTGCTCGCGGCGCGCGGGCAGGAGCGACTGGAAGAGGCGGTCGCGGCCTGCCGTGCGCTGGGCGCGACCGCGGTCGGAGTCGTGACCGACGTGACCGACATGGCGGCGGTCCGGTCGCTGGCGGAGCGCGCCAAGGCGGAGCTGGGCGGCATCGACCTGTGGGCGAGCATCGTCGGGGCGGGCGTGGTCGGGCGGTATCACGAGGTGCCGTTCGACCAGCACGAGCAGGTCATCCGCGCCAACCTGCTCAGCCATATGGGCGAGGCCCATGCGGTGCTGCCGATCTTTATCGGACAAGGGCGCGGGACATGGGTCAACATGATTTCGCTGGGCGGGTTCGCCTCGACGCCCTGGGCGGCGGCTTATGGGGCGAGCAAGTTCGGGCTGAAGGGCTTTTCGGAAGCGCTGCGGGGCGAGCTGGCGGGCTATCCGCATATCCATGTCTGCGACGTCTATCCGGCGTTCGTCGATACGCCCGGCATTGGTCATGCCGCCAATGCCACGGCCAGGCGGCTGTCGGCGCCGCCGCCGGTGATCGACGCCCGCCGCGTCGCTGCCGCGATCGTCGGCTTGGCACGTCGGCCGCGGGCGACGACGTCGGTTGGCTCGATGACCCGGGCCATCCGGTTGGGCCACTTACTCGCGCCCACGCTGACTGCCAAGTCAATGTACGGGTTCATCGCCGGCTATATGCGGCAGGCTGAACCGGCGCCGGTGACGCAAGGCAGCCTGTTCACGCCGTCCGATGGGCCGGGTGGTATCGATGGTGGGCTGCGTTCGCCGCGGCAGCGCGCGATGGGATTGGGTGCCTTTGCGGTGCTGGCGGCGGGAATAGGGACGGTTGCCTTGATGAAAGGGCGCCGCACGCGGAATGCGACGCCCTCTCCATCAGGTCACGTCACGGCGAAGCCGTGACGTCGGTCTTCGCCTTGGCGAGGCCGGCCGACAGCGGTTGTGCGCCGGGCCGCTGGCCGGCGCACCGCGCGGCGTAGCCGCGCTCAGCCGCTGTAGTACATGTCGTACTCGACCGGGCTCGGCGTCATCTCCCAACGGGCGACCTCGCCATATTTGATTTCGATATAGGCCTCGATCTGATCCTTCGAGAACACGTCGCCCTTGAGCAGGAAGTCGTGGTCGGCCGCCAGGCTTTCCAGCGCCTCGCGCAGCGACGCGCAGACGGTGGGGACCTCTGCCAGCTCGGCCGGCGGCAGGTCGTACAGGTTCTTGTCCATCGCCTCGCCGGGGTGGATCTTGTTCTTGATGCCGTCCAGGCCGGCCATCATCAGTGCGGCATAGGCGAGGTACGGGTTGGCCATGGC
>CAKTFL010000168.1 GCA_934555855.1 uncultured Sphingomonas sp.
GAGGTGGAGACCGGGCCGATATGGCCGCCCGCCTCCATGCCCTCGATCACCAGCGCGTCCACGCCCGACCGGACCAGCTTCTTCGCCAGCGCCAGGGTCGGCGCGAAGCAGATCACCTTGGCGCCCGAAGCCTTGATCGCCTCCAGCGAGCCTTTGGGCGGCAACCCGCCCGCCAGCACGACATGGCCGACCCTCAACCGACCGCAAACAGCGATCAGCTCGTCCAGTGCCGGATGCATGGTGATCAGGTTCACGCCGAACGGCCTGGAGGTCAGCGCCTGCGTGGCCTCGATCTCGGCTTGAAGCAGGTCAGGCGTCATCGCGCCGCAGGCGATCACACCGAACCCGCCCGCGTTGGAGATCGCCCCGACCAGGTTGCGCTCGCTGACCCAGGACATGGCGCCGCCCAGCACCGCGACCTCGCTGCCCAGGAACGCCGTACCACGCGCCATCAGGCGGGACAGGCGTTCACGGCCTGCGCCGGCTGCGTTCTGATCGGACGGAAAGGCTGGTGTATCGCTCATCCGGCCGCGCCTACCGCGACGGCGCACCCGGCCGCAAGCCGTGCCGTCACAAGCCGGCGACGGCGGCGTCCAGCTCGGCCAGGCGAAAGGGCTTGGTCAACCGCGGCAGGTCGGGTGCGATGCTGTCGACATCGGCATAGCCCGATACGATCAGCACCGGCAGATCGGGCCGCCGCACCCGCAGCACGCCGGCCAGCTCAGCGCCAGTCATGCCGTTCATCAGGTGATCGGTCACGACCAGGTCGAAGCGTTCGCCCCGGTCGATCCGCTCCATAGCCTCGACGGCGGAGCGCACCTCCACCACCTCATAGCCGAGGTCGGCAAGCATGTCCGCGGTGGCTGCCCGCACCAGATCCTCGTCATCGGCCAGCAGCGCGCGACCGACATGATCCTGGGCCGTGACGGCGCCGGCCTGCCAGCCCGGCTGTTCCGCGACCCCGGGGGCAAGCGGCAGCCAGAGATGAACGCTGGTGCCCTCGCCCGGTCGGCTCTCTATCGCCATGCCGCCGCCCAGCTGCGCGGCCAAACCGTGCACCATGGACAGGCCGAGCCCCGTTCCCTTGCCGATCCCCTTGGTCGAGAAGAACGGCTCCACCGCGCGGCGCAGCGTATCCTGGTCCATGCCGAGCCCCGTATCGCAGACGGTCAGCCGGGCATAGGTTCCCGCCGGCAGATCGGCCCGGCTACCCCGGAGCACCTCGTCCAGCTCGACCCCGATCGAAAGCTCGCCCCCGTCCGGCATCGCGTCGCGAGCGTTCACCGCCAGGTTCAACAGCGCCATCTCGACCTGGTTCACGTCGGCCAGCGCGGGCGGCAGTCCCGGCCCGATCGCCACGCGCAGCCTGACCCGCGGCCCGATCGTGCTGCCGAGCAGCTCCGCCAGCTCGCCCACCAGCCGCTTCAGGTCCACCGCCATCGGCTGGAGCGGCTGGCGCCGGGCAAAGGCGAGCAGGCGCTGGACCAGCAGCTTGGCTCGTTCCGCCGATGCGAGCGCGCCGCCCAGGACTCGCTGCATCCGCTCATCGCCGCCGCCGCGTCGCTGAAGCATGTCGAGCCCGCCGATTATGGGGGTAAGCAGGTTGTTGAAATCGTGGGCGACGCCGCCGGTCAGCTGGCCCATCGCCTCCAGCTTCTGGCTCTGGCGAAGCGCCTCTTGCGCCAGGTTCAGCTCGATCGCGGCCTGCTTCTCGGCCGTGATGTCGCGTGCCACGGCGTGGACCACCTTCTCGTCGGGCACCCCGGTCCAGGACAGCCAGCGATAGCTGCCGTCTCTGCCGCGATAACGGTTCTCGAAGCGGAAGGTGGTGAGCCCTTCGGCAAGCCGCCCCATTTCCGCGCGCGTCGGAGCAACGTCGTCGGGGTGGATGAAATCCAGGAACGACGTGCCGACCATGTCGCTTTCCGACCAGCCGAACTGGCCCTGCCAAGCGGGATTGCTCGCGGTGATGATCGTGTCGAACCGGGCAACGAGCATCAGGTCGGTGGTCAGCCGCCACATCCGGTCACGGTCGGCGGTGCGGTCGGCGACCTGCTGCGCCAGCGTACCGTTGAGCACCAGCAGCCGCGCCTCGCTGTCCTTCAGCGCGGCCTCGGCGCGCGCGCGCTCGGCCGCCGCCCAGGTTCGCTCGGCGACTTCGGCGACCAGGTCCACGTCGGCGGCGGACCAGGGCCTGGGCTCGCGCACATGAACATAGAAGGCGGCGCACATCCGCCCGTTCTTGACCAGGCTCGCGGTCAGCACGGCTCGCGTATCGATCGCCTCGAAGGCGGCGAGAACGGCCGGGTCGCTGGTTCTGGCATCCTCGGCGACGTCGTCGATGATCAGCGGCTCGCCCGCTTTCAGCGTCTCCCATACCGGCGCGCCGAAAGCCGTCAGGTCGTGCGTGCCCACCCGTGAGGGCACCGAGCCGTCCGTCCAGTTCGATTCGGTGGTGAACCAGCGCTCGGTGGCATCGACTTCGCCATAACCGACGCGGCTCAGCCCCAGGTGCCGCCCCAGCGCTTCCTGCGCGGCGGCCATGATGCGGGCCGGGTCCGCCATCCCCCGCAGCCGATCCGACAGATCGAGCAGAAAGGCGCGGCGGCGGTCGCCCAGCACGCGCTCGGTCACCTCATTGCCCTGGTTCAGCACGCCGACGACGCTGCCGTCCTCGCCGCGGATCGGCGTCAGGCTGTAGTTCCAATAGGTTTCCCGCGGCTGCCCGGCCCGCACCATCTGCAACAGCTGGTCGTAGGTGGACAGGCCATTTCCCGTGTCGACCACCGCCCGGAACTGCGGCCCCACCACGTTCCAGATGTCGGACCACACATCGGCGCCGGGCCGGCCCAGCGCCCACGGGTGCCGTTCGGCCGGCACCGACGTCCACGCGTCGTTGTAGAGCAGCCGCAGCTCCGGCCCCCAGTAGATCGCGGTCGGAAAGCTCGATTGCAGGCAGATTGACAAGGCAGAGCGCAGCGATTGCGGCCAGGTCTCCGGCGCCCCGAGCGACGTCGCGGCCCAGTCATGCGCCCGGATCAGCTCGCCCATGGTGCCGCCGCCGGCCAGAAAGGGAAAGTCGCTTCCGGACTGCATCGTCGTCATGCCATCAGGTCCCAGTATGCGCCACCTGCCCCGCCGCCGCGATCCTGCCGGTCAGGCCGCGTCCTCGGCCGCGTCCAGACCATAAGCGGTGTGAAGCACGCGCACGGCGAGCTCCGTTTCGTCCTCATGGATCAGCACCGACACCTTGATCTCGCTGGTCGAAATCGCCTGGATGTTGATGCCTCGCGCACCCAGCGTCGTGAACATCTGGCTCGCCACGCCGGCATGGCTACGCATTCCGACGCCCACCACGCTGATCTTGGCGACCCGGGTGTCATGGACCAGCTCGGCAAAGCCGATCCGGTCCCGCGCACCGTTCAGCGCCTCGATCGATCGGGCAAGGTCCGCGGCGGGCACGGTGAAGGTCACGTCGGTCGACCCGTGATTATGGGCGACGTTCTGGATGATCATGTCAACGTTGATGTTTGCGTCGGCCAGCGGCTCGAAAATCGAGGCGACCGCGCCCGGCTTGTCGGGTACTGCCACCAGGGTGATCTTGGCCTCGTTCTTGTCATGGGCGATGCCCGTGATGAGCTGGCGTTCCACGTCGTCAATCTCCTCTTCGCCGACGATCATCGTCCCGGGCAGCGTGTCCGCCATCGGCGCGTCCGGTCCGGTAAAGGACGAGAGCACCTGGACGCGGACCTGTTCCTTCATCGCCAGGCCGACCGAGCGGGTCTGGAGCACCTTGGCCCCGACGCTCGCCAGCTCCAGCATCTCCTCATAGGTGACCTTGGACAGTTTGCGCGCCCTGGGCACGATGCGCGGGTCGGTGGTATAGACGCCGTCCACGTCCGTGTAGATGTCGCAGCGATCAGCCCTCATCGCCGCCGCGACCGCGACCGCCGACGTGTCAGAGCCGCCACGGCCCAGCGTCGTCACGCGCTGTCCCCCCGCGACGCCCTGGAATCCCGGAATCACCGCGACCTCACCGGCCGCCAGGCTGGCGTCCAGCGCCGCCGTTTCAACCGTGCCGATCCGCGCCTTCGAAAAAGCGGTGTCGGTATGGATCGGCAGCTGCCAGCCGAGCCAGGAGCGCGCCGGCACGCCGATCGCCTGTAGTGCGATGGCGAGCAGCCCGCTCGTGACCTGCTCGCCCGCGGAGACGACCACGTCATATTCGCGAGGATCGTACAGCGCCGATGCCTCGCGGCAGAAGCCGACCAGCCGATCCGTCTCGCCTGCCATAGCCGACACGACGACCGCGACCTGGTTGCCCGCCTCCACCTCGCGTTTGACCCGGGCGGCGACGCTCCGGATGCGCTCGATCCCGGCCATGGAGGTGCCGCCGAACTTCATCACGATCCGCGCCATCAGGTCTGCTGGTCCTCCTTGGGAAAGAGCGGCGGCCCTGATAGGAACCGCTCATGACCAACGCAAGTATCGGGGCAGATACCGCCGCCGCTTCCGCCGGCACCACGATCGATCCGCGCGAGGCGGCGCATTTCGGGCGATTGGCGCGCGACTGGTGGGACCCGAAGGGATCGTCGGCGATGCTGCACCGGCTGAACCCACCGCGCCTGCGCTACATCCGCGAGGCGGCCGACGCGCATTGGAGCACTGATCCCGCCGGTTTCACCCCACTGGCCGGGCGGACCGCACTCGACCTTGGCTGCGGGGCGGGCCTGTTGTGCGAACCGCTCGCCCGGCTGGGCGCAAGCGTCACCGGGATCGATGCCGCGCCGGAGAACATCGTCGCCGCGGAGGCGCACGCCGCCCTGTCCGGCCTGCCGATCACCTATCGCGCCGGCAGCATCCCGGCCATCGGCGGGCAGCGGTTCGACCTGGTCACCAGCCTGGAAGTGATCGAGCATGTCGACGACCCTGCCGCGTTCGTGCGCGGGCTGGCCGGCGCGCTGGCCGAGGGCGGGCTGATGATCCTGTCGACGCCCAACCGCACGCCGTTGTCGCGGCTTGCCATGATCACCGTCGCGGAGGGCACTGGCCGGATCCCGCGCGGCACCCATGACTGGAACAAGTTCCTCACCCCCGCTGAGCTGACCGACCTGCTGATCGCGGCCGGCCTGGCCGTGCGCGACATTCGCGGGCTGGGCTTCAGCCCGGCGCGCGGGTTCGAGCTGACCGAATCAACCGCGCTCGATTATCTGGTCACCGCCGTCCGCGCCTGAGCCTCGCGATAGAATTCGGTCGTCACCGCCGCGATCGCGTCCCAGCCCAGCGCGCCCGCGGCGTCGGCCCTCGCTCCCTCGCTCAACCGGCGGAGCAGACCCGGCTCGGTCAGCAGCCTGTACCCCGCAAGCGCAAGCGCCGCGGCGTCGCCGGGCGGTACCAGCAGCCCGTTTTCGCCGTCGCGCACCGCCTCGCCCAGCGCGCCGACGTCGCTGGCGAGAAGCGGCCTGCCCGCCCCTAGTGCGGAGGCGGCGA
>CAKTFL010000169.1 GCA_934555855.1 uncultured Sphingomonas sp.
CGATCAGGGTAAAGCCGGCAGCGACCAGCTCGTCGCCGATCGCCTCCACCTCGTCGGGGCGGACCCCGCGCAGGATCGCGATCAGCGGGCAGCGCTCGAATGCGGCGTTGAAGGTATCAAGGTGGGTCATGCGGTCAGCCTTTCGATGGCGTTGATCCCGGCGACGAACGCGGCGTGGCTGTCGACCAGGGTGGCGGCACGGCCATGCGCCTCGATCGCGGCGGCGTACAAGGCGCCCAGAACGGGGTCGGCAAGAAGGTATATGGTGTCGTGGCGGCTGTTCGCCAGCCGGGCGGCAACGTCGGCGCCGATCAGCAGCCCGCTGCAATAGGATGCCGACGCGGCTTCCTCGCGCAGGCCCATCAGCATCGCCGAACGGATGCCGAACAGGGATGCCGCCAGGTCGCGACGCTTGCCGTCCTCCACTCCTTGCCGGAAATCGGTGTCCGCCGACACGGTGTGGGAGAGCTGGGCGGACAGGATCGAGTGGCCGCGCAACAACGCGAACAGCTCGCCCGTCATCGCGGTGGTGAAGCCGGTGATGCGGCCGGCGGTCATGTCGACCCATTTGCAGTGAGTGCCGGGCTGCACCAGCAGCGAGTCGGCGGGCGCGAGCCCGGCGGCCACGGCGCCGACCAGCTGCACCTCCTCGCCGCGCATCACGTCGGCGCGGCCTTGTTCGACCAGCGACACGCCCGGCACGATCGCGGTGCGCGCATCGACCCGGACCAGCGCCGCCGCCAGTTCCTCGACCCCCGCCGGTGCGGCGACATAGGGCGCGACCTGCCAGCCGATGCTGGATCCGACCATGCCCGCCAGCAGCATGGGCAGGTCGCCCATCCGCGCCCGGATCGCGGCGACCTCGGCCGGATAGGCGTCGGCCGCCAGCGCCTTCACCCCCCGGTCGTCGCGCTCGGTTGCGACCACCGCGCCGTCCTCGATCAGGAACACGCGCCGGTTGGTCGTGCCCCAGTCGACAGCCAGGAATCGCTGCCCAAGGCTCATGCCTGTCACCATTGCGTTGTTCACCACCATGTTGCGTAAAGCGCGATCAGGATCAGCACGACCCCGGCCGCGCCGATATTGAACCCGGTCCGGGTAGCATAGCTGACGTCGCCCGTCTCGATCGTGTCGGTCGCCCGCCGCTGCGGCGTCGCCAGCGACACCAGCACGCACAGCGCCAGCGCGATCAGGAAGACGATGCCCATGCGGTCCATGAACGGCACGGTGGGGGCAAGGACCTTCAGCAGATAGGACAGGATCACGGATGCCACCGCCGCGGCGATCGCGCCCGCCTCGTTCGCCCGCTTCCAGAACAGGCCCGCCAGGAAGATCACGGTGATGCCGGGCGTGAAGAAGCCGGTGAATTCCTGGATGAACTGGAACGCCTGTTCGGATGCGCCGACCAGCGGGCGGGCGGCGATGATCGCGATGATGATGGCGACGACCGCCGTGATCCGGCCGACCAGCACCAGGTGCCGCTCCTCGCCCGCGCGCCCTTCCGCATCCTCGGCCACAGTCGGCGTGCGCCGGAACTTGGCATACAGGTCGAGGGTGAAGATCGTCGCGATCGAGTTGATCTTGGACGCGGTGGACGCGATGATCGCCGCGACCAGCGCCGCGAACACCAGGCCGAGCAGACCCGTCGGCAGCAGCCGCATCATCGTCGGATAGGCTTCGTCGGGCTTGGGCAGACCCGGCGCGAGCAGCACGGCGGCGATACCCGGCAGCACGATGATGAGCGGCATCAGCAGCTTCAGGAATGCCGCGAACAGCACGCCACGCTGCGCCTCGTCGAGCGACTTGGCCGCCAGCGCGCGCTGGATGATGTACTGGTTGAAGCCCCAATAGCTGAGGTTCGCGATCCACATGCCGCCGATCAGCACCGACAGGCCCGGCAGGTCCATGTAATGCGGATCGGCCTTGTCCAGGATCATGTTGAAATGGTCGGGCAGGCTGGTGGTCAGCCTGGTCCAGCCGCCCAGCACGCCCGCGTCGCCGCCGATCTTGCCCAGCGTCAGATACGCCACGACCAGGCCGCCCAGCACCAGCAGCGTGACCTGGACGATGTCGGTCAGCGCCACCG
The DNA here is from genome assembly GCA_934555855.1 of uncultured Sphingomonas sp. Next base: position 2,087 of record CAKTFL010000169.1, read on the forward strand.
CCTTCAGCCCGCCTTTCAGCTGGTACAGCAGCGCGAACACGCCCAGGATCACCAGCGCCAGCGTCTGGTCGACGCCCGCCACCTTGGTCACCGCGATCGAGCCCAGCCAGATGATGCTGGTCAGGTTCACGAAGACGTAGAGCGCCAGCCAGAACAGCGCCATCAGCGTGCGGATGCGGGTGCCGTACCGCCGTTCAAGGAACTGCGGCATGGTGTAGATCTCGTTGCGAAGGAAGATCGGCAGGAAGAACTTGCCGACGATCAGCAGCGTCAGCGCCGCCATCCACTCATAGGACGCGATGGCAAGACCGATGGCATAGCCCGATCCCGACATGCCAACGATCTGTTCGGCCGAGATGTTGGCCGCGATCAGCGACGCGCCGATCGCCCACCAGGGCAGGTTCTTGGATGCCAGGAAATAGTCGGACGTGTTCTTGGCATGGCCCGCCTTGTCGCGGCTGACCCATTGTGCGAGGCCGAAGATGCCGATCGCGTACAGCACGACGACGGCCATATCGAGCGTCGACAGGTTCATGGCTTCACCTCCCCGCCAGCAGTCCGCCCGGTTCGGTCGCCCGTCACCCGCTCCGCATGGCCCCGGACGATTTATCTGATTTAAGGGTGTTGTCCAGCGATGGCCGCATAGCCGGCGGGGGGATCAGGGCCGTCAGGGGGGTGACAGGGGGATCGATCGGGGACACAGTGGCGTCATGCCATCCATTGCGATCACGGCCGGCGCTGACGAATGGCCCCAATTCGGGCGCAACCTGACCTATGGGATGCTCGACCGGCTCGGGCGGGAGATCGTGACCGGCGAATTCGCCACGCGCAGCTTTCCGACCGAGGCGGAGCTGGCGAGGCAGCACGGGGTCAGCCGCTCCGTCACGCGCGAGGCGGTGAAGATGCTCACCGCCAAGGGGCTGCTCACCGCCCGCCCGCGCCAGGGCACGGTGGTGCAGCCGGCCAGCTCCTGGAACCTGTTCGACACGGATATCCTGCGCTGGCTGCTGGAACGCAAATTCTCGGTCGAGCTGTTGATCCAGTTCAACCAGTTGCGCGTCGCCATCGAGCCCGAGGCGGCGGCGCTGGCGGCGCGCTTCGCGGAACCGGACGACCATGGCAAGATCGCCGCGGGGCTGGAGCGGATGAAGCAGGCCGAGCGCGGTTTCGACGATCCGCTGGAGGCCGACATCGCCTTTCACGTAGCGGTGCTCCGCGCGTCGAAGAACCCCTTTTACGCCCAGTTCCGCGACGTGGTCGCAAGAGCGCTGAGCACGTCGATCCGCTTCACCAACAGGGTCAAGGGCCGCACGGCCAACATCGCCGACCACACCGCCGTGGCGGAGGCGATCGGGCGGAGCGATGCGGCCGGGGCTCGGGAGGCGATGCGGCGGATCATCCAGGACGTGCTTCAGCTGATCGAGGATGCGGAGGGCGACGTGTCGGACCGGGCCGACACACGCGACTGATTCCCCGGCCTATTCGGTGATCCGGATCGGTTCGATGCGGCCGAGCCGGTCATAACGGATCGGCTGCATCGCGACGCGGCGCTGCCCCGGATACGGGCCGTCGCCCGCCTGACGCTCCCATCGGTGGTAGACGATCAGCCATCCGCCGCTCCTGGGATCGCGCACGAAGCTGTGATGGCCGGGTCCCTTGAAACGGCCCTGGCTCGACAGGATCGTACCCCGGTAATGCCAGGGGCCTGTGGGGGAGGAGGCCGTCGCATAGCGAACCGAGTAATCGGACCGATTCCAGCGGCCATGACTCCAGGACAGGTAATAGATGCCCCGGCGCTCGTGCATGAACACGCCCTCGGTGAAGCCGGGCGGCTGATCGACCGGCACTTCCTTAACGATCGTCGTCATGCCGGGACTGAGCTCCCACACGCGCAGCCTCGCGCCGGCGCTGCCGCCCGCATAGAGCAGCCGCCGCCCGGAGCGCGGATCGACGAACACCATCGGATCGATCGCCTCGAAGCCGTCGCCGCCGGTCACGAGCGGCCTGCCGCTGTCGGTGCAGGGACCCGCCGGCCCCTTGCACAGCGCCACGCCCAGCCGGCTCGGCGTCGGATTCTGCGGGCCGATCGAGTAATAGAGGTAATAGCGCCCGTTCGCCGCGACCATGTCCGGCGCCCACAGGAAATGGCGCGGGGCGCCGTCCCGTGCGGCCCAGCCGATATCCCGAAGGCGGATAAGGTCGCCCCGGTTCCGCCAGTGCCGGCGATCGATCGACGACCAGCTCTCCAGCCGGTCGCCCGGCCCGGTGGGATAGATCCACATCTGCCCGTCGGCGAACATCGCGTCGGGATCCGCGCCGGCCAGGATCGACCGGGCCTGTGCCGCGACGCCGCCCGCGCCCGCGAGCAGCAGCGCCGCCGCGAGCGCGAGGGCGCTTCTCACGGCTGGCCGGGTGCCGCCGGAACCACCCCCTTGGGCGCGGTCGCGAGCCGCTTCATCAGCTCGGTCTCCGCCTCGCGATAGGGTTTGCCGTCGGACCGCAGCACCTCGTGAAACCATACGGTCGGCTCCTCATAGGTATAGGGCTTCTTCCAGCTGTCCCACGGCATCCGGGTCTGCGTCTTGCCGTCGACGAAACCCCAATTGATCATGCCGATATTCAGCTTCTTGCCTATCGGTAGCGACCCATCGAACGTCGAGCCTGCCCCCCGCGCCATGTACTCGGTGCAGATCACCGGCCGGCCATAGCTCTGCATCTGCCGGGCGCGGCGCACAAAGGTCTCGGGCCAGCTGTAATCGTGGAAGGTCATGATGTCGGAGCGGGCGATCTGGATCTTCTCCACCGGGTCCAGCGTGTCCGCCTGGTCCCAATGCTCGCCGATCCACACGCCGCTGGTCAGCGGCTGGACCGGGTCCTGTCCCTGTGCCCAGCTGAACACCTGATCGAGCAGCGGGGCGACCAGCTCCTTCTTGTTGGGGGTCGGCGGGTAGGAGCCGCCGCCGCCGCCCTCGTTGTTGGGCTCGTTCCACAGGTCCCAGGCCAGGATGCGCCTGTCACGGGCGAAGGTGCCGACCACGTCCTTCACATAGGCTTCCAGCTTGCCATACTGGCTGCGGTCGGCGAGCCGCGCGGCGCCGGGGCCCTGCACCCAGCCCGAATTGTGCACGCCGGGAATGGGCGGATGCTGGGCGCCAAGCTTCGGGTTGGGGTCCCAGCAGCTGTCGAACAGCACGAAGACCGGGCGGATATGGTGCCGGGCCGCGATGGTCAGAAACGCGTTGATCCGCCGCTTCAGCCCGGCCGCGTCCTGCTCCCAGAGCAGGTTGTGGAGGAACACGCGCATCGTGTTCATGTGCAGCTGCTCGGCCCAGGCCAGCTCCTTGTCGATGGTGGCGGGGTCGAACG
>CAKTFL010000170.1 GCA_934555855.1 uncultured Sphingomonas sp.
CCAGCGTGTCGAAAGCGCGACGGTCGGTCTTGGTCAACGTGTCGGCGGTCATCGGACCCTCCTTCTGTTGCTGCCACGATAGGCACTCGCTGCATCGCGTAAACGGAAACGCTGGAAACTGATCGTTTCCCGTCCTACCCCGCCGATGCAGGGAGACGTTGATGTGAGGTTACCGGATCTCGAAGCCTGGGCGATCTTTGCCGCCGTGGTCGAACACCACTCGTTCAGCGGCGCCGCCGAGGCAATCGGCCTCTCCAAAGCCACCGTGTCAAAGGCAGTATCCCGGCTGGAGGCGCAGCTTGGCCAGTCGCTGTTCCACCGCACCTCCCGCCGGCTCGCGCTGACTGAGGCGGGACGCCCGCTTGCCGAGCACGCCCGCCGGATGCTGGCGGAGGCGACCGCCGCCGAGGAGGCCGCGCGCGATGCCGCCGCTGCCCCGGCCGGTCGGATCAGGGTCGCCGCACCGATGAGCTTCGGCGTGACCAGCGTGGCGCCGCTGCTCGCCGAGTTCCTGGCAGGCCACCCCGGCATCGAGGTCGACCTCAGCCTGTCGGACGCGAAGGTAGACATCGTCGCCGAGGGATTCGACATCGCGCTCCGCATCGCCGACCTGCCCGACAGTTCGCTGCGCGCGCGCCGGCTGTGCGGAATCAAGCTGCACATCGTTGCCGCCCCCGCCTACCTAGCCGCCCACGGCGAGCCGCGCCATCCGGGCGAACTCGGCGACCATCGGCTGTTCGGCTACTCCAACGTCAACGGGCCGTGGCATTTTCGGGGACCGGGCGGTGCGGAGGTGTCGGTGCGCCCGGCCGGGCCGCTCAGCGCGAACAGCGGCGATGCGCTGGTGCCGGCGCTGCTGGGCGGGCTGGGGATCGCGCGGCTGCCCGGCTTCATCGTCGGGCGGCACATTGAGGCGGGCGCGCTGGTTCCCATCCTCCCCGACTGGACGCCGCCGCCGATCGGGCTTCACCTGCTGACCCCGCCAAGCCCCTTGCGGCCGGCGCGGGTCGAGGCGCTGATCGCCTTTCTGGGGAAACGTCTGCGCGATCCGTGTGCGGCTGTCCTACAGACCGCCACTGTGCCAGGGTGACCGGATGCAGCAAATTCACCTCCGCTCCCTCTTGGCCGGGCACGACCGGAGAAAAGATCGGCACGTCAGCCGCCCCCGATGCCCTCTTTGTGTCGTTTCGCCGGAAACTTCGGAAACTTCGCCAGCCGCATGAACCGCCTTTCCCCTGACGCCGACGATGCCCGCTTCATCCGCCGCGCCGTGATCCTGGTGGTGATCGCCGCCCTGGTCGCGGCGCTGTTCCGGGCCGGCAACCTGCTGATCCTCGCCTTCGGGTCGATGCTGGGCGCGATCGCGATCCATGCGCTGGCCGATCTGTATCGAGATCATTTCCGCGCCCCGCGCAAGCTGGCACTCGGCCTCGGCATGGCGACGGCGGTCGGGGTCATCGTCTTTCTCTGCTGGCTGTTCGGCGTCGCGTTTCGCGAACAGGTCAACGTGCTCGTCACCCGATTGCCGGGCATCCTCGACCAGTTCGCCGCCTGGGCGCGGCAATCGCCGGTCGGTGCGAAGATCGTCGCGGCGATCCAGTCCGCCTATGCCGGCAGCCAGGCGGCGCAGGACGTGGGCGGCCTGGTGCTCGGCGCCGGTGAGGTCCTGCTCAACGCGCTGCTGCTGTTCGTCGGCGCGTTGTTCTTCGCGGCGGACCCGAAGGTTTATGAGCGCGGGTTCCTGCTGCTGATCCCGCCGTCGAAGCGCGCGGCGTTCGAGGATGCGCTGTTCGACACCGCCTCCACCTTGCGGCTGTGGCTGCGCGCGCAGCTGATCCAGATGACCAGCATGGGCGTGCTGGTCGGCGTCGGCCTGTGGATCGCGGGGGTGCCGTCGGCCGCGGCGCTGGGCCTGCTCGCCGGCTTATCGGAGTTCATTCCCTATATCGGCCCCACCGCCGCCATGCTGCCGGCGCTCGGCCTCGCCGCCACCAAGGGAACGGGGCCGATCATCGGCACGCTGGTGACCTATGCGGCGGTGCGGATCGTCCAGTCCAACGCGATCACGCCTTTTGTCACCAGCCGCGTGGTCGCGATCCCGCCGGCGGTGACGTTGTTCGTCATCATCGGCATCGGCTATGTATTCGGGCTGTTCGGCCTGTTCTTCTCCGCCGCGCTGCTGGTGGTCATCTTTACCCTGATTCGCAGCCTGTATCTGCGCGAGGTGCTCGGCGAGGATATCCCACGCGCCGAGCACCAGACCTTGCTCGGCCCCTCAGAAGCACCAGGCGAGTCACGGAAGTCGCTGGATTAAGTGCTAATTAACCTTTCGCGTTCAGGAACGCTGTGGTTAATGGAACTGGTCCGGCGGGCGCAACGAAGGCGCGTGATCGGAAACGGGGGACATGCTGATGCGCGTGCTGCTGATCGAGGACGAGCCGACGACCGCCAAGGCGATCGAGCTGATGCTCTCGGCCGAAGGATTTAATGTCTACACGACCGACCTGGGCGAAGAGGGTTTGGACCTCGGCAAGCTCTATGATTACGACATCATCCTGCTCGACCTGAACTTGCCCGACATGCACGGCTATGACGTGCTGAAGAAGCTCCGGGTGGCGCGGGTCTCCACGCCGGTGCTGATCCTGTCGGGCATCAACGAGATGGATTCGAAGGTGCGCTCCTTCGGCTTCGGCGCGGACGATTACGTGACCAAGCCGTTCCACCGCGAGGAGCTGATCGCTCGCATCCATGCCGTGGTGCGTCGGTCCAAGGGACATTCGCAGTCGGTGATCCGCACCGGCAAGCTGGCGGTGAACCTGGATGCCAAGACCGTCGAGGTCGATGGTGCGCGTGTCCACCTGACCGGCAAGGAATATGCGATGCTGGAGCTGCTGTCGCTCCGCAAGGGCACCACGCTGACCAAGGAAATGTTCCTCAACCATCTCTATGGCGGGATGGACGAGCCCGAGCTGAAGATCATCGACGTGTTCATCTGCAAGCTCCGCAAGAAGCTGAGCCTGGCCTGTGACGGCGAGAATTACATCGAGACCGTGTGGGGCCGCGGCTATGTGCTGCGCGAGCCGGACGAGGTGGTCGCGGTCGCCTGACCGCACCCGCCCTGCGGATCGTCGCGCCTCGTAAATTCCCCCGTTGCGTCGCGGCGGTTTTGGGCGGAACGAACGCCTCAGTGAGAGGCGATATGACGTACGATACGGACGACCAGGAATATTATTACTACCGCGCCGAAGCCGAAATCGAGGCGGCGCAGCGCTCGGCATCCGCCCCGGCGGTCAAGGCTCATGTCGAGCTGGCCGAGCGATACCTCGAATTATGCGCGGATTACGTGCCGGCGGAGGAGGCCTAAGGCTGAGCCGCCCATCCCGCCGGCTCGGTGACGCCTAAACCGTGAAGCTCTCGCCGCAGCCGCAGCTACCCTTGGCATTCGGATTGTTGAACACGAAGCCGGCGGTGAAATCATCCTCGACCCAGTTCATCGTGGAGCCAACCAAGTACAGGATCGAGCCGCCGTCGACGAACAGCGTACCGCCGGGCGTCTCGATCCGCTCGTCAAACGGCTTCGCGTCCGTGACGTAGTCCACCGAATAGGCGAGGCCGGAACACCCCCGGCGCGGGGTGGACAGCTTCACCCCGATCGCGCCCTCAGGCGCTTTCGCCATCAGCGCGGCAATGCGTGCGTGGGCGGACGGGGTCAGATTGAGCGCGGCGGGCCGCGGCCGAAGGGTGGTCGCCATTACAACATCCCCAATTCCAGCTTGGCGTCGTCCGACATCTTCTGCGGGTCCCAAGGCGGATCCCAGACCAGGTTGACGTCGGCCATCGCGATGCCCGGCACGGCGCCGACGCGCAGTTCCACCTCGCCCGGCATCGACTCGGCGACCGGACAATGCGGCGTGGTCAGCGTCATATTGACGGTGGCATGGCCGTCGTCGGTCACCTCGACGCCGTAGATCAGCCCGAGGTCGTAGATGTTGACCGGGATCTCGGGATCGTAAATGTCCTTGAGCGCGTCGATTACGCCGTCGTACAGCGCGCCGCCCGGCTCGCCCGGCGCGACCTCGCGCGGCTTCTGCGACAGGAAGCCGTCAAGATAGTCGCGCTTGCGCTCGGCCGTCTCGCCTGTCGCTTCCACCCGCGCCTTGGGGGGCGGCGCGACGCCCTCGACCTCTTCGATCTCGTAGCTCATCCAAAGATCCTCGTGACCCGCTCGACCCCGCGCGCCAGCGCGTCGATGTCCTGCGGGCCGTTGTAAACGGCGAAGCTCGCCCGCGCCGTCGCCTCCACGCCCAGCGCCGCCATCAAAGGCTGCGCGCAATGATGGCCGGCGCGGATCGCGACCCGGCCCTCGTCCAAGATGGTGGCGACATCGTGCGGATGCACCCCCTTCACCGCGAAACTGACGATTCCGGCCGAATCCTCGGGACCGAGCAGCGTGACCGAGTTGATGGCGCGCAGCGCCTCGCGCGCCTGTTCTACCAGCGCCGCCTCATGGGCGTGGATCGCGGCGAGGCCGATCCCCTCGACATAGTCGATCGCGGCGTGAAGGCCGACGACGCCGACGATGTGCGGCGTCCCCGCCTCGAACCGCCCGGGCGGCGGCGCATAGGTCGTCCGCTCGAAGCTGACCCGGTCGATCATCGAGCCGCCACCCTGATAAGGCGGCATGGCGTCGAGCAGCTCCGCCCGGCCCCACAGCACGCCGATCCCGGTGGGACCGTAGAGCTTGTGCCCCGAAAACACGTAGAAATCGCAGCCGAGCGCGGCGACGTCGACCGGCAGGCGCGGCACCGCCTGGCAGCCGTCGAGCAGAATCTTCGCGCCGACCCGGTGCGCGATCCGCACCGCACGTTCGGCATCGAGCACCGATCCCAGCACGTTGGAGACATGCGCGAAGGCGACCAGTTTGTGCGCCGGGGTCAGCATCCGCTCGGCAGCGTCGAGGTCGATCCGGCCGTCCGGCGTCAGCGGCACCACGTCGATCGCGGCGCCGACGCGCTCGGCCACCATCTGCCACGGCACGATGTTGGAATGATGCTCCAGCATCGACAGGAGGATGCGGTCGCCGGCCTTGAGCTGAGTGCCCGCCCAGCATTGCGCGACCAGGTTGATCCCCTCGGTCGCGCCGCGCACGAACACCACTTCGTCGGCATCGCCGGGAGCGCCAATGAACCCGGCCACCCGCCGCCGCGCCGCCTCATATGCGAGCGTCATGTCGGCGGAGCGCTGGTAGACGCCGCGATGCACCGTCGCGTAGGTTTCGCCATAAGCACGGGTGATCGCATCCACCACCGCCTGCGGCTTCTGCGCGGTCGCCGCGGTGTCGAGATACGCCCAGCCGTCCGGGATCGCCGGGAAATCCGCGAGCGAATCGAGGGAGCGCGACTCAGCCAATTCCGTCATAGGATTGCCGTCTCG
>CAKTFL010000171.1 GCA_934555855.1 uncultured Sphingomonas sp.
CCGAAGTCCTTGATCGTCGCCTCCGCGCAGTTGCGGGGGCAGCCGGACACCGCGATCTTGAACTTGTGGGGCATCCACGAGCCCCAGGTCATCTGCTCGATCCTGACGCCGAGGCCGGTGGAATCCTGAGTGCCGAACCGGCACCAGTCCGAACCCACGCAGGTCTTCACGGTCCGCAGCGACTTGCCATAGGCATGGCCGGAGACCATGCCCGCCGCGTTCAGGTCGGCCCAGACCGCGGGCAGATCCTCCTTCTTGATGCCGAAGATGTCGAGTCGCTGGCCGCCGGTCACCTTGACCATCGGCGCGTTGAACTTCTCGACCACGTCGGCGATGGCGCGCAGCTCGCGCGGGTTGGTCAGGCCGCCCCACATGCGCGGCACCACCGAATAGGTGCCGTCCTTCTGGATGTTGGCGTGCATCCGCTCGTTGACGAAGCGGCTCTGCTGGTCGTCCTTGTAGATGCCGGGCAGCGCGCAGAGCAGGTAGTAGTTCAGCGCCGGCCGGCACCCGGCGCAGCCGTCCGGCGTCGACCAGTGCAGCTTCTGCATCACCTCGGGGATCGAGCGCATGTCCTGACGCACGATCTCACGGCGTACGTCGTCATGGCCGAAGGTCGTGCATTTGCACATGGTCCTTACCGTGCGCTCGCCGCCATAGTCGGCGCCCAGCGTGATCGACAGCAGCTGTTCCACGATCCCCGTGCACGATCCGCACGAGGCGGATGCCTTGCAGGTCGATCGCACCGCGTCGAGGCTGACCGCGCCGTCGACGATCGCCTGGCAGACCTGGGCCTTGCTGACGCCGTTGCAGCCGCAGATCTCCGCATCGTCGGAGAGCGCTGCAACGGCCGCGCTAGGGTCCGCCTGCCCACCTCCGGAGGCGAAGGCCTGGCCGAAGATCAGCATGTCGCGGATCGACGACACGTCCTCCTGCTTCCGGAGAAGGTCGAAATACCAATTGCCGTCGGCGGTGTCGCCATAGAGCACCGCCCCGACGATCCGGTCGCCCCTGACGACAACGCGCTTGTAGATGCCGCGCGAAGCATCGCGCAGCACGATGTCCTCCGCCCCGTCGCCGCCCGAGAAGTCGCCCGCCGAGAAGACATCGATCCCCGATACCTTCAGCTTGGTCGAGGTGACCGACCCCTTGTAGCCGGTGTGCCGTCCGGTCAGCCCGTCGGCGAGCGACCGGCACATCTCCCACAGCGGCGCAACCAGGCCATAAACGTTGCCGTCATGCTCGACGCATTCGCCCACCGCGAGCACGCGCGGATCGGAGGTGACCATATGGTCGTCGACCTTGATCCCGCGTCCGACATCCAGCCCCGCCTGGCGCGCCAGGGCGGTGGAGGGGCGGATGCCGACCGCCATCACCACCAGCGAGGCCGGGATCAGCGTCCCGTCCTTCAGCCGCACGCCTTCCACCGCCTCGGTGCCGACGATCTCCGCGGTGTCGGCGCCGGTCAGGATGGTCTGGCCGCGCGCCTCCAGCGCGGTCTTGAGCAGCCATCCGGCCGCTTCGTCCAGCTGTCGTTCCATCAGCGTCGGCATGATGTGCAGCACGGTGACCTTCATGCCGCGCAGGGTCAGCCCGTGCGCCGCCTCCAGCCCCAGCAGCCCGCCGCCGATCACCACCGCGTCGCCGCCCCGTTCCGCGGCACCGAGCATGTGCTCGACGTCCTTCATGTCGCGAAACGAGATGACGCCGGGCAGGTCCCTGCCGGGCACGGGGATGATGAAGGGATCGGACCCGGTCGCGATCAGCAGCCGGTCGTAGGTCGTGACGACCCCGCCGCGCGAGGTGACGGTACGCGCCTGCCGGTCGATCGCGACCACGGGATCGCCGCCGACCAGCGTGATGCCGTTGTCATCGTACCAGTCGCGGCCGTTGATGACGATCTCGTCAAACGTCTTCTCGCCCGCCAGCACCGGCGATAGCATGATGCGGTTGTAGTTCACCAGCGGCTCGGCACCAAAGATGGTCACGCGGTAGCGGGCGGGGTCGCGTGCGATCAGCTCCTCGACCGCGCGACAGCCGGCCATGCCGTTGCCGATCACGACCAGATGTTCGCGGGCGTCGCCGGGGCGCACGGCGATGGATTCGTGCTTCATCAGAGGGTCCAGTCCAGTTGGAGCCAGAATGTGCGGGTGGTCGGCGCAGGCATCGTCAGATCCTGACGCCCGCCGCCATGCCCCAGCTCGCGCGCCAGCCGCGCTTGACCAGCGTCAGGCCGATAAGGGCGAGGAGGGCGAGCCCCGCGAAGATCAGGAAGCCGGGTGCGAAGCTGCCGGTCCACTGCTTGGCGACGCCCAGCGACGAGGCGAGGTAGAAGCCGCCCACACCCCCGGCCATGCCGACCAGCCCGGTCATCACCCCGATCTCCGCCGCGAAACGCTGCGGGACCAGCTGAAACACCGCGCCGTTGCCGGTACCCAGTGCCAGCATAGCGAGCACGAAGCAGGGCAGGGCAGTTTCGAGCGTTCCCGTCATGCCGACCCCGGCGAGCGCGGCGGCGGCGACGATGAACACGGCGGTCAGCGTCCGCACCCCGCCGATCCTGTCCGCCAGCGCGCCGCCCATCGGCCTGACCAGCGAGCCGGCAAAGACGCAGGCGGCTGTGGCATAGCCCGCCTGCACCGCCGTCAGCCCGAAGCGGTCGGTGAAGTAGATCGGCAGGCTGGCCGCGAGCCCCACGAACCCGCCAAAGGTGACCGCGTAGAAGCCCATCAGCCACCAGGCATCCGCCTGGCGCAGCGGCTCCAGATATTCCGCCAGCGTGCGCGGGGCCGGAGCGTTCGGCGGGTCCTTCGCCATCAGCATATAGGCGGCGAACACGATCGCCAACGGCACGCAGGCGAGGCCCAGCACCGCGTTCCAGCCGAACATCCTGGCGATGGCGGGCGCGAACAGCGCGGCAAGCACAGTGCCCGAATTGCCCATGCCGGCGAGGCCCATCGCCTTGCCCTGATGCTCCGGCGGATACCAGCGGCTGGCCAGCGGCAACGCGATCGCGAAGCTCGCCCCCGCAAAGCCCAGCACCACGCCAAGCGCGAGCGTGCCGGCGAAACTGGTGATCCCCACCGCCCAAGCGGTGAACAGCCCGGCGATGACGATAATCTGGCTGATAGCGCCGGAGCGTTTGGGGCCGATGCGATCGACCAGCAGCCCGTTGACCACCCGCAGTGCCGCGCCCGCCAGCGTCGGCACCGCCACCATCAGCCCCTTTTCCGCGGGCGTCAGCGCCAGCGAGCGGGCAATGTCCGGCGCGAGCGGCCCGAGCAGAACCCAGACCATGAACGCGAAATCGAAATACAGGAACGCGGCGACAAGGGTGGGCAGGTGCCCGCTCGCCCAAAAGCCGCTGCGTTCTCCCGCCGCCTTGTCCTGCCAGAAAGCCGTTGCCATCCCTGATCCCCCCGGATGCCGAGCCCAAGAAAAAAGCCGCCGGAACGACGGCCCTGGTCGGGCGCGTTCCGGCGGCTTCGTTGCCTATCGAACGGGCGTCGCCGCCCGGTCCGTCAGCGGCACGGCCCCCTCGCTGGAGCCAAGTCGCTGCTATCTCGTGCCCGACGCCATTGCCGGGCAGGGGTAAGCTGCCTGATTCGCGTACGCTTCACAAGTCCTTTTCGCACCTGCACACATGTCAGGGCAGCGAAGCGAGATAGGCGGGGATGTCGTCCGGGTCGAACGCCCGCCCGTCGAAGAAGCGGTCGCTGCTGAGCGTCAGCCGGCCCTGAGTCGAGCCAACGCCGAGCGGCCGCCCGAGCGATCCCTCCAGCTTGGAACTGGCGCCGGGCAGCGGCGCGCCGGATCCCGCCAGCGCGGCGCGGTACAGGTCGGGACGGAACGTGCCGACCGCCGCGGCGACCTCGCCGGCGTCCACGCCGCCGCCGTCCCAGCGTACCATTTGCGCATACAACCACGCCGCCTGGCTGCGCCACGGGAAGTTGGCCGCTTCGCGATACTGGAACATGAAATCGGGATAATGGATAGGCTCGCCGCCGGGCACGACCCGGATACGATCGGTGATGGCGCGCAGGATCGCATCCTGCGACGCGTCGAGATAGGCGGGCCGGGCGAGAATGGCGGCGCTCTGTTCCGCTGTGTCGGGTCGCACGAAATGCTCGGCGGCGGTGTGCAGCGCGCGGAGGAGGCGCAGCGTACCCTCGTGCCGGGCAGCAACCGTATCGGCCTTCAGCGCCAGCACCTTTTCCACGCCCCGCCGCCAGATCTGGGCGGTGGCGAGCGCGATGCGGCCGATGCCGCGATCAACCGCGATCGAATTCCACGGCTCGCCGACGCAGATGCCGTCCACCTCGCCCGATGCCAGCGCGTCGGCGGCGAAGGGCGGGCTGGTGACCGTGATCTCCACGTCCTCGTCCGGCCGGATGCCGACCCCCGCCAGCCAGTAGCGCAGCATGTAGTTGTGGCTGGAATAGCGATGGACCACCCCGAACCGCAGCCGGCGGCCGGCCTCGGCGCGCTCGGCGGCGACCCGCTTCAGCGCCGCGCCCAGTTCGACCGGATCGCCCAGCCCCTCGCCCAGCCCGCAAGCCTGGCCGAGCGCCGTCGAAAAGGTCGTGGCATTGCCGTTCAGGCCGAGCACGAACGGCACCGCCAGCGGCGTCGCCGCCCGGCCCCGCCCCAGCGTCGTCGCGATCGCCAGCGGCGCAACCATGTGCGCCGCATCGGTCAGTCCGTAAAGCAGCCGGTCGCGCACCGCGGCCCAGGTCACGTCGCGGACGAGCTCGATCGCGATGCCTTCCCGTTCGGCAAAGCCCAGTTCCCGCGCCAGGATCGGCAGGGCGGCATCGACCAGAGGCACGAAGCCGATACGAAAGATGTCGAGGCTCATGGCAAATCCCCCATCAGCGCGTCGCTCGTGACGATCGCCTCCGCCACCTCTGCGATGCGGCGATTCGACTTCATCGCGTGGCCGCGCAGCAGGGCATAGGCAGCGGGCTCGTCCAGCCCGCGTCGTTTCATCAGGATGGCTTTAGCGCGGTCGATCGTCTGCCGGTCGGCGAGCGCGCTTTTCGCCTCGGCCAGTTCGGCCTGCAGGCGCGAAAACGCCTGGAAACGCCGCACCGCCAGGTCGAGCACGGGCTTGATCCGCTGGCTGGCGAGCCCGTCGACGACATAAGCGGACACGCCGGCATCCACCGCGGCCATGGTCGATTCCGCGTCCGACTGGTCCACAAACATCGCGATCGGCCGCGCCAGCGCCCGCGACATGGCGAAGAAATCCTCCAGCACGTCGCGGCTGGGATTTTCCAGGTTGATGAGGACGACCTCCGGCGCGGCCGCCTCCACCTGCGCGACGAGCGGCCCCGTGGCGTCGATCAGCGCGACGTCATGAATGCCCGCTTCCCGAAGTCCGTCGGAAATGATCGCGGCACGCGTGCTGCTGGTGTCAATG
>CAKTFL010000172.1 GCA_934555855.1 uncultured Sphingomonas sp.
AGGCGCGCGTGTGCAGAGGGGAGTAGGCGCGGTCGGGCTTGGGCAGGACGTACGGCGCCGAGCGCTGGAACACGGTCATCGACCCCACCCGCTCGACGATCGCCGGCGGCGCGACCACGAACCCCAGTCGCAGCCCGGCCAGGCCGAAGAACTTGCCGAACGATCGCAGCACGATCACGGGCAGGTCGTCGTCGGGGTCGCCGAGGATGCTGTCGGCGGGCGCGGCATCGGCAAATGCCTCGTCCACCACGAGCCAGCCGCCCGCCTCGCGCTGCGCCACCGCGATCCGGCGCAACCGGGCGGGATCGATGACGCGGCCATCCGGATTGTTGGGATTGGCGAGCAGGATGGTGGCGGCGTTCCCCGCGACGCCGTCCAGCGCCGCGACCGCAACCTGCTCGGCGGCGACCTCGGTATGGGTGCCGTAAGCGGGACGGATCGACACGATCGGCCGGGACAGGCCCAGCGCCGGCAGCAGCCGCAGCGCGATCTCGCTACCCGGCACCGCCGCGACCCGCGCGGGATCGGCGCCGACGTACCGGGCGGCCGCCGCTTCCAGTTCGGCAAGCGCGCTCGCCTGCGGCAACGGACCCAGGTCGGCCGTCAGCGGCTCGCGCGGGCTCCAAGCGACCGGGTTGATCCCGGTCGACAGGTCGATCCACGGCTGCGGCGCGTGCGGAAAGGCGTGCATGGCCGCGTCCAGCCGCCCGCCATGCCGGCTGAAGGATGGAGCGGGCCGCTCCGATTGCGCTTGCGTCATCCGGTTGGCCATCGCCATTCGGCGCGCGAACGGCAAGAAGGGACATGGCGATGGCGGACGGGCCAAGAACGATACTGGTGCTGGGCGGCGCGCGCTCGGGCAAGAGCCGCCACGCCCAGCGGCTGGCGGAAGGCTGGCGGGGAGAGCATGTGTTCATCGCGACCGCCGAGGCGCTGGACGACGAGATGAACGGCCGCATCGACCGTCACCGTGCGGACCGCGACGCACGCTGGCGCACGGTGGAGGCGCCCCGCGACCTGCCCGAAGCCATTCGCGCACAGGATGGCGGAGGGCGCGTGCTGCTGATCGATTGCCTGACCATGTGGCTATCCAACCTGCTGCTCGCGGACGCGGATCTGGACGCGGCGGGCGATGCGCTGGCGGCGGCGCTGGCGGGATCGACCGGCCGGATCGTGCTGGTCGCGAACGAGGTCGGCTTCGGCATCGTCCCCGACAACGCGCTCGCGCGGCGGTTCCGGGATGCGGCGGGGTTCCTCAACCAGCGGGTGGCGGCCCTGTGCCAGGCGACCGACCTGGTTGTGGCGGGAATGCCACTCCGGCTGAAGTGATAAGCGGGGCTATTCTCTCAGCCCCCGCTTTGCGCTAGGGCGCGCGCCGGATCGGGCTCGCCCGGTCCGAACATGATCGTGCCGGTGCCCCGCAAGGGGCTGAAAACGGGACTGCGGTGCGGGGCCTCGGCTCCAAATCCGCGGCTGTCCCTGCAACTGTGAGCGGAGAGCGAGGAGCACGGGCGTCGGCAGTCAACCGGCGCGGCCACTGGGGAAACCTGGGAAGGCGTGCTTCGAGCGACGACCCGCGAGCCAGGAGACCTGCCGGCGCGCGTCGCTCATGCTTTGGCCCAGGGGGTGGCCGGGGCACGGACAGTCCGTTCGAGCGACAAGTGCCGCGCGGCTTCGGGGCCGCAGACGGCGCCTGTGGCTCGGGGGCACCGCGTTCGCCCCGCCGCATGTGCCGGCGTTCGCCTGTTCGCGAACGGCCCCGCCGCGTCCTTTGGTGTCGACGCGGGGAAGATTTATCGTGACCAAGATCGTAAGTGGGACCGTCATATCGCTGCTGGTGCTCTCAATGGCAGGCGCCGCCACCCCGGCGCTCGCGCAAAGCGATCCCACCATCCCGACCACCGACGCAAGCGGGAACGAGGTGATCGTCACCGCCTCGCGCTCCGGTGAAGGGGTGGAGGTCAGGAACCTGCCCGCGTCGGTGACGCTGCTCACCGCCGACGACCTTCGGCAGCGTCAGACGCGCGTCGTCTCCGACGTGCTGCGCGACGTGCCCGGCCTGGCGGTCAGCCGTACCGGCGCGGTCGGCGGCACCACCGCCGTCCGTGTCCGGGGCACGGAAAGCAACCATGTGCTGGTCCTGATCGACGGGATCGAGGCGTCGGACCCCTATTATGGCGAGTTCGACTTCGGCACGCTGATCGCCGACGAAAGCGCGAAGGTGGAGGTGCTGCGCGGGCAGCAGTCATCGCTTTACGGCTCCGACGCGATCGGCGGCGTCATCCAGTACATCACTCTGACCGGCCGCGAGGCGCCGGGCCTGTCGCTGCGCGCGGAGGGCGGCTCGTTCGGCACCGGCTCGGGCGGGGCGCGGTTCGCCGGCTATTCCGACACGCTGGATTATGCGGTGTCCGCCTCCGCTTATCGCACCGACGGCTACCCCACCGCGCGGGGCGGCACGCGCGACATCGGCGCGACGCTGGTCAATGCGACCGCGAAGCTCAGCTGGACGCCATCGGACGTGTTCAAGCTGACCGGGGTCGGCCGCTACGGCTATACCGACGCGCTGACCAACGACAGCGACTCCGATCCGGCCAGCCCGACCTTCGGCTACACGGTCGACAGCCCCGGCACGGGGTATGAGAACAACGCCTATTACGGCCTGGTCCGCGCCGACCTGTCGCTGTTGGAGGGACGCTGGAACAGCGCGCTGACCGGGCAGGTAGCTTCCACCACGCGCGACGGCACCGACAGCTTCGGCAGCGCCTATGGCGACAAGGGCCGGCGCTACAAGGGCACGTTCGAATCGAGCTTCCGTTTCGGCAGCGGGCGGGTGGTCAACCGCATCACCGGCGCGGTCGATTTCGAGCGGGAGGAGTTCGAGAACACGACCCCGTCCGACTTCGTCTTCCAGGGGCGCCGCTCGACCGAGAATTGGGGCTTTGTCGGCCAATATGAGCTGACGGTCGACGATGCCTTCTCCGCCGGGGCCAGCGTCCGCCGCGACGAGAACAACCGTTTCGACGACACCACCACCTATCGCGTGCAGGCGGGCTATCGCCTGCCCTTCGGCCTGCGCGTCCGCGGCGCATACGGGACGGGCGTCAAAAATCCCGGCTATTACGAGCTGTTCGGCTATTCGGACGGCCGCTACATCGGCAACCCCGACCTGAAGCCCGAAAAGTCGCAAGGCTGGGAAGCCGGCATCGACCAGGACTTCGCCGGCGGACGTGCCACGATCGGTGCGACCTATTTCGATTCGCGGCTCAGGGACGAGATCTACACGCGCTACACGCCCGATTTCGTGGCGGTGCCCGACAATCGCACAAGCCGTTCGACGCAAAAGGGCGTGGAGCTGTTCGTGTCCGCCCGGCCGATCCCGCAGCTGAAATTCGACCTCGCCTATACCTATACCGACGCTAGGGAGAACGGCGTGACCGAGGTGCGCCGGCCCGACCACATCGCCAGCTTCAACGCCACCGTCTTCTTGGCCGACCAGCGTTTCTCCGGCACGCTGACGCTGCGCTATAACGGCCGGCAGGGCGACCTGGCCTACACCGACCCGAGCTTCGTGCCGGTGCCCGTCAGCCTTCAGGAATATGTGCTGGTCAACCTCAATGCCGACTACAGGCTGACCGACCGCCTCTCGTTGTTCGGCCGGATCGAGAACCTGTTCGACGAGCGCTATGAGGAGGTGTTCGGCTTCGCGACGCCGGGCCGGGCGGCTTATGGCGGCGTCCGGGCGCACTTCTGATGGTCGAGCGGTCGGACGCGGACCATGCCGCGAAGATGGCCCGGAAAAAGGACGCGCACGACCGCATCGTCGCCTCCCGCCAGGTCGAAAAGGGGCTGCTGATCGTTCATACCGGCGCGGGGAAGGGCAAGACCTCCGCCGCGCTCGGAATGGTGGTGCGCGCGATCGGCCACGGCATGAAGGTCGGCGTCGTCCAGTTCGTGAAGGGTGCGATGGACACGGGGGAGGCCGCGGTCCTGGCCCGCTTCCCGGATGTGGAGTTCAAGCCGATGGGCGAGGGCTTCACCTGGGACACGCAGGATCGTACCCGCGACATCGCCAGCGCGCGAACGGCATGGGAAGAGGTCAAGCGAATGATCGCCGACCCGTCCTATGGCATGGTCGTTGCCGACGAGCTCAACATCGTGCTCCGCTACGACTATCTGCCGCTGGACGAGGTGCTGGAGGTGTTCGCCGCGAAGCCTGCCATGACCCATGTCATCGTTACCGGCCGCAACGCCCCCGGTGCGCTGGTCGACGTGGCGGACCTGGTCACCGACATGACGCTGGTGAAACACCCTTATCGGGAACAGGGCGTGAAGGCGCAAAAGGGCATCGAATTCTGAGGTGCCGCGAACTCGCCACCGCGCCTTTTTAAACAGAGGCGGGGCGTTTCGGGCCTGCCGTTCCCGTCACCCCAGCCCCGCGCGGGCGGAGGAGGGCGTTACGGGGCGGGGCTCCATCGCCGCACGCGTGTCTTCCAGCGCGAGCCGCACCAGCGCCTGCATCGCCTCTGCCGCGCCGTCCGGGTCGCCCGCGGCAATGGCGTCGAACACGCGCATATGATCGGGAATGGCATCGCGGGGCAGCGCCCGCGTCCGCTGCTTGAACAGGGTCGTCCAGCTCACCGCCGCGCCGATGCTCGCGCTCAGCACCACCAACGCATCGTTCCGCGTCGCCTGCAGCATCACCGCATGGAACTCGCGATCGGCAATCCGGCCCTGATCGGTTGCCAGCGAGTGTCGCCGCATGGTTGCCAGCGCGGCCTTCATCTGCCGCACTTCCTCGCGGTCGCGCCGCTCGGCGGCGAGGCGCGCCGCGCCCGGCTCGATCATCTCGCGCAGCTCGAACAGGCTTCGCACCAGCTGCATGTCGGGCTCGCCCGAAAAGGCCCAGGCGAGGACATCGGGATCGAGCAGATTCCAGCGGTGGCGGGGCAGCACCCTGGTCCCCGTCTTGGGACGGCTTTCGACCAGCCCCTTCGCAGCCAGCGTCTGCAAGGCTTCGCGATAGGCGGTGCGCGACACATCCAGCGCCTGCGCGAACGCCACCTCGCCGGACAGCGTGTCGCCCGGCCGATAGGCGCCCGACAGGATGTCGGTGCCGATCCTGTTCGCGATGGCGCCGCGATGCCGGCGACCCGTGCCCCGTGGCAGGCGGGGCAGCATCGTCTCTCCTACGGCTTCGACGCCGTTTTCGTTACCCGAACGTTCGTTCACCCATGTATGTATAGCAGCGGTCTTGCCGAGGGGAAGCGCGCCTCGCGGGGCTGAATGACGTCCCGCTTTCTCGCGCCGTTACAGCTCCCGCAGCGTTTCAGCCGGCCGTGCGCGCAGCGCGGGGATGCTGCCCGATAGCCCGATCGCGACCGTCATCGCCGTCGCCTACCACAAGG
>CAKTFL010000173.1 GCA_934555855.1 uncultured Sphingomonas sp.
CGCCCAGCCTGAGCGCGGAGGAGCGGACGCCGACCAGTGCGTCGTCCTCGCGGTCCTGCACCGCATAGACGGTGTCGTATCCGATCACCCAGGCGATCGAGCCGGCGTACAGCAGCGCCATCGCCCAGCCTGCGCCCCCGGCCACCTCGATCCACCCGACCAGCGCCGCCCAGGAGAATACCAGTCCCAGCCATGCCTGCGGCCACCAGGTGATCCGCTTCATGAACGGATAGGCGGCGACGAGCGCGAGGCTGCCGAGCGCGACCAGCCGCGCGGGCCAGCCGAGCTGGAACCACACAACGAGCCCGACCAGACAAAGAGCAACGAGCCAGCCCCAGGCGAGGCGCAAGGACACCAGCCCCGCCGGGATCGGCCGCGCCCGCGTCCGGGCGACCTGCGCGTCCAGATCGCGATCGACGATGTCGTTGTAGACGCACCCCGCCCCGCGCATCGCGATGCTGCCAGCCAGCAGCCAGGCGAGCAGCGGCCAGCGCTCCACCGCGCCGCCCGCCAGCGCCACTGCCCAGGCGCCGGGCCAGAACAGCAGCCACCAGCCGATCGGCCGGTCGAACCGCGCGAGCAGCGCCAGTCCGCGCAGCCGGGCGGGCAGTCGGCCCACCAGTCCGCGATGTTCGCTGTCGGGCACAATTTCGACGGTCATGGCCGCTCCCTTGGCCCGTTCGCGGCCGACGTGGCAAGCCGCCGCTCGCCTTCTTGCCGATTGTGGGCCACAAGCGCCGGCGATGGTCGGCTTGTCGGTAGCGATCGGGCGTTTCGTGGAGGCGCTCTTCTGGGCGATCTTTCGCGTCGCGGGCGCCGTCACGGTGGCGGTGGCGGGCGGCATCCTGACGTTGCTGATCGCCTATGTGACGCTGCGCTGGCTGCTGCGGCGGCGCTGAGCTAAGCGCGCTCCATGCCTGCCACCCCCGCCTGGCCGCCACAATCGACGCCGCGGCTGTTCGTCGACCAGCCGCTCCAGCCCGGCCCGCTTCGCCTGGACGGGCCGGCAGCGCATTACCTCGTCGGCGTGATGCGGACCGCGCCCGGCGATCCGGTCAAGCTGTTCGACGATCGGACCGGCGAGTGGCTGGGCGTTGCGACCGAGGTCGGCAGGCGCGCGCTGACGCTGGACGTGACCGAATGCCTCCGCCCGCGTGAGCAGGTGCCCGACCTGTGGCTGTGCGCCGCGCCTCTGAAGAAGGGGCGGATCGACTGGCTGGCGGAAAAGGCGTGCGAGCTGGGCGTCGCGCGGCTGGTGCCGGTCGTCACCCGCCGCACGGTGGTCGACAAGCCCAACACGGAACGGCTGCGCGCGCACATGATCGAGGCGGCCGAGCAATGCGGGCGCACCGCCCTGCCCCGACTGGTCGAGCCGGTGAAGCTGTCGGCGCTGCTGCGCGACTGGCCGGCGGAGCGCGCGCTGTTCTTCGCCGACGAGATGGGCGGCGCGCCGGCCGCGGCCGCGATGTGCGCCCATGCCGGGCCGGCCGCGATCCTGATCGGGCCGGAGGGCGGCTTCGACACGGAGGAACGCGAGGCGATCCGCGCCGTGCCGCAGGCGGTCGGCATTGGCCTCGGCCCCCGTATCCTGCGTGCCGACACCGCCGCTGCGGCCGCGGTGTCGCTCTGGATGGCGGCGGCCGGAGATTGGCAGTAGCGGGGCCGTTCATCCCCGCGTAAGGCGCCGACCATGACGACCAAGATCGCCGAGCCTCAAGGCACCAGGAAGCCTTCGCCGATCATCGAATCGCGCGACCAGCTCATTGCCAGCTTCGCACGCGGCGAAAAGCCGGCGGAACGCTGGCGGATCGGCACGGAGCACGAGAAGTTCGTGTTCCGCACGCCCGTCGACTCGGGCGACCACCGCGCGCCTTCCTGGGAGGAACCGGGCGGCATCCGCGACCTGCTGCTGGCGCTGACCCGCTTCGGCTGGCGCCCGGTCGAGGAGAACGGCAAGGTCATCGCCCTGGCCGGCGACGACGGTTCGGTCAGCCTCGAGCCCGCGGGGCAGTTCGAGCTGTCGGGCGCGCCGCTGGAGAACCTGCACCAGACCTGCGCGGAGACGGGCCGGCACCTGCAACAGGTGAAGGCGGTGGGCGAGGAACTGGGGCTGGGCTTTCTCGGCCTCGGCATGTGGCCCGACAAGCGCCGCGATGAGCTGCCGGTGATGCCCAAGGGCCGATACGACATCATGCGCCGCCACATGCCGCGGGTCGGCAATCTCGGCCTCGACATGATGCTGCGTACCTGCACCATCCAGGTTAACCTCGACTATGCGTCGGAGGCGGACATGGCCAAGAAGTTCCGGGTCGGCCTGGCGCTTCAACCGCTGGGCACGGCGCTGTTCGCCAATTCGCCCTTCACCGAGGGGAAGCCGAACGGGATGCTGTCGTTCCGCAGCCATATCTGGTCGGACACGGACCCGGCGCGGACGGGAATGCTGCCCTTCGTCTTCGAGGACGGGTTCGGCTATGAACGCTATGCCGACTATGCGCTCGATGTGCCGATGTACTTCGTTTATCGCGACGGTCGGTACATAGATGCCGCCGGCCTGTCGTTCCGCGACTTTCTGAAGGGCGAGCTGTCCGTCCTGCCGGGCGAACTGCCGACGATGGAGGATTGGAACGACCATCTGTCGACCGCCTTCCCCGAGGTGCGGCTCAAGACCTTTCTGGAAATGCGCGGCTCCGATGGCGGGCCGTGGAACCGGATCTGTGCGCTGCCGGCATTGTGGGTCGGGCTGCTCTATGACAGCGCCGCGCTCGATGCGGCGTGGGACATGGTGAAGGACTGGTCGCTGGAAGAGCGCCAGGCATTACGCGACGCGGTGCCCCGGCTGGCGCTCGACGCGCCGATCCCCGGCGGCGGCAAGCTGCGCGACATTGCCGGCGAGGTGCTCGACATCGCCCATGCCGGGCTAGCCGCGCGCGATCGGCGCAATGCCGCGGGCGACAACGAGACAGGATTCCTCGACCCCCTTCGCGAGATCGCGCGTACCGGCAAGGTGCCGGCCCAGCTGCTGCTCGACCGTTACAACGGCGAGTGGCAGGGCGACGTCTCGCGCATCTACGCCGAGGCGAGCTTCTGACCGCCTAGCCAGCGGAAAAGGCGCGGGACGGGCGCGTGGCGGCTCATCCACGCGCTATATTCCGCATAGGCCGGGTCAAGGCAGAGGTGCCGTTCCTCGGTCCGCGCGCGCCAGTAATAGACGCCGCTGACTGCTGCCATCAGCAGCGTCGCACGCGCGGCGTCGATAAGGCTGCCGGTCGACAGCACGGGAATGGTCGATAGCCACCAGAACAGGTTTTTCGACAGATAGGCCGGGTGCCGCGTCCAGGCATAAGGCCCGTGGGTGATGATGCCGCGATGCGTCAGGTTGGAAAAGCGCGGCCCGAACGCCACCGTCGACCAGGCGTAGATCGCCGTCAGCGCGACCAGCACGGCCCCCATCATCGCCTGAGCCCTGGGATGCCAGCCCAGCCAGAACACCCAGTCGGACGTGCCCGGATGATAGTCGAGCGGCCCGCCTGCCGCCATCAGCACGAACGGCGGATAGCAGATCAGCGCCGCCATCCACGCCGCCGCGAACGGATTCGCGCTTCTGATATGCGCGTCGAGCGGGCGAAAGGTCAGCGCATACCCGACCGTCGCGAACGCCACGTCGAGCGTGAACATGAAAGTGATGAGCCAGTTGCTCAGCGCCACCGGATCGCGCAGCGCCTGGCCGAGGTCGGTGCGGACGAAGCTGCTGAAACCGGGCGGGACGATCGCCAGCATGAAGGCGAGGAAGAACGCCTTGACCGCCCAACTCCGCAGATGACCGTACACCGCCTCCCGATCCCAGCCCCCCTGGCCGAGCATACACGCGCCGAGATGCCACGCACCGTCGCGCGGCTCCGACAGATAGCGGTCGAGCCACAGCACATAGGGGATGGATGCCGCGACCACGAGTGGCGCGGCAAGACCCAGGCACCACATGGCGAAAGGATAATCGCCCTGCCAGTAGAAGCGCCCCGTGAAGTAGACCAGCGCGATGCCGGCCCATGTCAGCCACAGGCCGGCGAGCTTGGTCAGGCTGATGTCCAGCGTCTCGCGCCAGGGCCGCGTCAGCGACCAGTCGATCCCCGTCGATACGCGCCGGTGCACCTTGTCCACGCCGAGCGACCAGCCGATCATCGGAACCGCGCACGCCGCCAGCCCGACCAGCGCCGCATAGGGGCCGTCCAGCCGATAATGGCGCGCCAAGGCGATCCAGCCGACCAGCCCGGCAAGGCCCGCCAGCCCGACGCCCATGCTGACTGCCGAGGACGGGCGGGGATCGGCTCCGGTGCTGGACAGGGGGTGATTGCGAAACACGAAGCGCCGCTAGCGCGCAAATGGTAAGAATGGCGTGAAGGATCTTCGACCCGGCATCCGCATGGCAACCCGGCCGTAACCTTTTGATGCTAGCTCGTAATCGTCGCTCGAAGCTCCCTCGGCGCCCCTCGGCCCGGCAACCCGCCGGGCCGTTTTTGTGTGCAAAGGACGAGGTTGACCGGACGGCCCCGGTCGTGGCAGTTGGCATTCGTCGCCGCAGCGGCATCGGGCGGGTATAGCACAATGGTAGTGCAGCAGCCTTCCAAGCTGAATACACGGGTTCGATTCCCGTTACCCGCTCCACCTCTTGCCTGATGGCTGCGATGACTCGACCGATCACCGAAACCGAAACCGAAACCCGCGCTGAGTTTGCCCGCCTGCTGCAAGTGTGGCGTGCCGAGCGGCGAAGCGACGCGGCTCACGCCCTGCGCGGCAAGACCTGCCCGATCCAGCGTCCCGGACTGAAGCGATAGCGCCTATCCTGCCGAAGCGAAATTTACTGCCGAGGCAAAAACCAGTCGCACTGGAGCTCCATTCCGACCGGGTCGAGCGAGCAAAAATAGCCGGCGAGCAAAAAAGGGAGGAGCCAGAGCTCCTCCCCTAACTTCAGCCTGACGCCCCGCCCGCTTCCATCGAGCGGCGCCCCGCGACGTCAGTCCTTGGCAGTGCCGGGCTCCGCCATGTTGCGGTGCTGCTCGGCCAGCACTTCGTTGGGCGTGATGTTGGCGATCGTGGACTGGATCTTGTTCTTCCAGCCGGACACGATGTGCTTCTTGCCCGACATAACCGCGTCGTAACCGTCCTTCGCGACGTCGGCAGGATCGGACTTCTTCGGATCGGTGCCGACGGACGTGTCCATCATGTCGCCGCGCTTGAAGAACTCCGTCTCGACCGGACCCGGCATCAGGTTGGTCAGCGTGACGCCGTCCGCATCCTTGATCTCGTTCTGGATCGCAGCGACGAAGCTGTCCACGAACGCCTTGCTGCCGTTGTACACCGCCTGGAAGCTGCCGGGGATGTAGCCGGCGATCGAGCCGGTCACCAGCAC